>JANYAL010000283.1 GCA_025361325.1 Bacteroidota bacterium | reverse complement strand
CGCCTGGTGTTTCCTTTGACTTTCGGATATGCCAAATTCAATAATAGATCTGCATTAGGAGAGGTTTTTCAGAAAGGGCAACAAGACCGGAGAAGATTATAAGAAGACCAGCTTTACTATTTAAATCATTGCAACATTTATTCCCGATAAAGCCCGTAACGTATTTGCAATACCATTGGCATCAATACCGATCTCATCATACAGTTGTTTAGGTGAACCATGTTCAACCAGCCTGTCTGGTATGCCCATAATCTTCAGATCGGCTTTATACCCATGTTCATTCATGAATTCCAGTACAGCACTTCCGAATCCCCCCACTACGGTTCCGTCCTCAACTGTTATAACCTTTTTGAATTTACCGAAAACCTCATGAAGCAATGTTTCATCCAGGGGTTTCACAAAACGCATATCATAATGAGCAGGGGTTATCCCCTCTGTCCTGACATCACGTATGGCGGCAGCGGCAAAATTACCGGGATGCCCGAAAGATAGAACAGCAATATCCTTACCGTCTTTCAATTTCCGTCCTGTACCTACCGGTATGGCTTTCATCTCGGTCTTCCATTCCGGCATAACCCCTTCGCCCCTGGGATAGCGTATTACAAAAGGATTCTTCGTTGTTTCCAGTTGTGCCGTATACATCAGATTGCGTAACTCAGCCTCATTCATTGGGGCACTGATGATCATATTGGGTATGCACCGCATAAAGGCAATATCATAACAGCCATGGTGGGTTGGGCCATCTTCCCCAACAAGACCTGCCCTATCGAGGCAAAAGATCACCGGAAGATTCTGTATGGCCACATCATGCACTACCATATCATATGCCCGTTGCATAAAAGACGAATAAATGTTGCAGAACACTTTCATACCCTGAGTTGCCATCCCGGCACTCAGTGTAACAGCATGCTGTTCGCAGATACCCACATCAAAAGCCCTTTCAGGCATTTCTTCCATCATATATTTCAATGAAGAGCCACTGGGCATGGCAGGTGTTATTCCGAATATCCTGTCGTTCTTCCGGGCCAGTTCAATGATTGTATATCCAAAAACATCCTGGTATTTAGGAGCCTGGGGAAGATCATATTTCTTCTTTTGTATCTCTCCGGTTACCTTGTCGAACAGACCCGGTGCGTGCCACTTGGTCTGATCCTTCTCTGCCAACTCAAATCCTTTCCCTTTTACTGTTTTTATATGAAGCAGTTTGGGGCCTGAAATATCTTTCAGGTCTTTCAAAGTATCTACCAGCTTTGTAATATTATGCCCATCTATAGGACCAAAATAGCGGAGTTGCAGCGATTCAAACAAATTACTGCTCTTGCTTACCATTCCTTTGAGTGAGGCTTCCAGCTTTGATGCCATTGAACGGCTGAAAGTTTTTCCGACAGGCAGTTTCCCCAATACTTTCCAGAAATCATCGCGTAATTTATTATACGTCTGTGAGGTAGTAATATCGGTCAGGTATTCTTTCAATGCACCTACATTGGGATCAATGCTCATGCAGTTATCATTCAGGATGATCAGGATATTGCTCTTTTCAATACCAGCATGGTTCATGGCTTCAAATGCCAGACCGGCTGTCATGGCACCGTCACCAATAATGGCAACGTGTTGCCGGTCCCTTTCCCCCTTATAATGAGATGCCATTGCCATACCCAGAGTCGCTGAAATGGAAGTTGACGAATGGCCAACCCCAAAGGCATCATACTCACTCTCGCTCCTTTTGGGGAAACCACTTAGTCCGTGATATTTTCTATTGGTGGAGAAAATATTCCTTCGCCCCGTCAATATCTTGTGTCCATAGGCCTGATGGCCTACATCCCAAACCAACTGGTCGTAAGGAGTATTGAAAACATAATGCAAAGCCACGGTAAGTTCAACCACACCCAGGCTCGCACCAAAATGTCCGCCATGCACACTGACCACATCAATGATAAAGTGTCGCAACTCTTCACAAACCTGGTGCAGCTGGTCCCTGGTTAAATTTTTCAGGTCTGCAGGACTGTTTATTTCTCTCAGTAAGGTGCCTGCCTTTATTTCCATACTGTATATTTCAATGACAAAGTTATAGTTTTTATATGCGCTACATAGTACTGTTAAACAATATTTAACTCAAATAGTTGAATGAATATACCTGTTCATCTGCATTATCAGGTCGGGATCCGGACAATTGATCAGGTAACGCTCACTTTCAGAAAGAGAGCAAACACCCGGGTAATCACCCTTATGTAAACGCATGTCTTCAATTACCTGGAAATGCAAATGTGGGGGCCAGTTCCCATTCTCAGCAGGTTCACCAAAATGACCTACCGTATCACCCCTGATTATATATTTCCCTTCCTTCAAGTGCAGTAGATCGGCTTGTTTCAAATGCCCGTATAAGGTGTGAAACACCTTTGTCTCCAGCTGGTGCTGCAAAATGATGGTGGCACCATAATCACCGAAATCACCATTGAATGCATAGCTGTGTACAACACCTCCAAGGGGTGCATATACAGCAGTACCAGATGGACCCCAGATATCGATTCCCAGATGAAGCGTTCTCGGTTCCTTTGAATCAAAAAGTTTACTTCGCCTGTACAGTATCCTGTTCTCCCCATATCCCCCAACACAGTACCTTGAACCATCTCTTTTAAGTTCCGAATCTATAATTTGACTGAATTTATAGGTATCCATGACATCTGCTTCCGTCAACAGAGAATTTCCACTGCTGAGGTCAACCTTGCATACTTTATCCTTCTTCGGATCAAAGTCAATTATTTTATTAAATTCACTTTGATGTTTTTGCAGGATCGTTTTTAATTCATGCATAAAAAAAGTCCTTCACCGTTTGCAGCGGTGAAGGACTTAAAATTACAACTATATACTCAGTTCCGTATCTCTATCATCTCGAGATCACAATCGGGAAGGTTGCCTTGTCCTGTGCATTGTACACACGCAACCTGTATACTCCACTAGACAGGTTACGCAGGTTAACCGGTACCACCATGCCATACAGCATCGATGTATAATGGTTCCTCCACAGCACCTGACCCAACGCATCGATCACTTCCATGTCGAACTCCTTGTAGATATCTGTCAGGAAGCGGATGTTGAACCTTCCGTTGCTCGGATTGGGATAGATCCAGATCGCATGCGCAAACAGGTTATGACGCTCGATACAGTCGTTCACCGTGATATTGGTGCTAAATGTTGCGCCGCATCCAAACCCGTTGTTCGCCGTATAGGTCACTACAGATACCCCGGTACCCGCTGCGGTAGCACTGAACACATTACCCGATACACCCCTTCCGCTCCATACTCCGCCCACTGGCGTTGCTGTCAATATCACCAGCGTATCCGTCAAACATACCCGCACCGGCGCGTTCGTTACAATGATGTTCGCCGTAGGGTTCACTGTGATCGTGAACGAAATAGGTGTACCCACACATGTAACCCCGCCAAACACTGAACTCGGTGTCACCGTGATCGTAGCCG
>JANYAL010000262.1 GCA_025361325.1 Bacteroidota bacterium | reverse complement strand
ACTACCAGGGTTGTGGGTTCCAGGTTGGCATTTCGCATGGCGATACCCCTTATGGAATTGTCGGCAAATTCCGAAAAGGCTTTTTTACTGATCTCATCGTCACTGGCCATTGCCGGGATGCCTGCATCTCCGCCTTCACGGATGCCTTCCACGATGGGTATCTGGCCCAGGAATGGAATATCAAATTCTTCTGCCAGTTTTTTCCCGCCGTCCTTGCCAAAAATATAATACTTATTCTCTGGTAGTTCCCTGGGGGTAAAATAACTCATGTTCTCTACCAGCCCAATCACCGGCACTTTCAACTGGGCCTGGCTGAACATTGCGATTCCTTTTTTTGCATCGGCAAGGGCAATGGTTTGGGGAGTGGTCACTACAATCACCCCGGTCACCGGTACAGTTTGCACGACTGTCAGGTGAATATCGCCTGTTCCGGGTGGCATATCAATCACCAGGTAATCCAGTTCGCCCCAGTCTACATCAGACACGAACTGGCGGATGGCGCTGCTCACCATGGGCCCCCGCCATACCACGGCCTGTTTCTCATCCACCAGCAGGCCAATGCTCATCATCTTTATCCCGAATTTCTCTATGGGAACAATCATACCCTTACCATCCACTTCCTGCATCAGCGGCCGCATGCCACGCACTCCGAACATGATGTGCTGACTGGGCCCGTAAATATCGGCATCCATCAAACCCACACGGGCACCGCCATGCGCCAGGGCAATCGCCAGGTTACTGGCTACGGTGCTTTTCCCCACACCTCCTTTGCCGCTTACCACGGCAATGATATTCTTCACCCCACTCAGCAGTGTCTTTGGGTCCTGTCTGTTTGTACTGGTATTGCTGGTAAAGTTAACCGTTACTTCCGCTTGCTTATTCACCAGAAGTTTGACTGCATTGATACAGGCATGTTTGATCATGTCTTTCAGCGGACAGGCAGGTGTTGTCAATATTACGGTGAAAGAAACGGCATTGCCTTCGATCAGGATGTCTTTTACCATATTGAGCGTCACCAGGTCCTTGCCCAGATCGGGCTCCTGTACATTGCTCAGCGCTTTCAGAATTTCCTCGGTTGTCATATTTCAATTATTTGTTAAAACCATATGATGTGGGCAAATTTACTTCCTGATGCGCTTACTTTGTTTATTAATTAGGGAATGTCGGTATTTTTGTATCTGTTACCCTCCTATTATGAAACCCGGACAAACTTATGACAAACGGGTTGTGAAATGCTTTACATGAACAAAACTTTACGATACTTCCTGCTTTCCCTTTTTTTTATGCCTTTTTCAGTAAGGGCTCAGTTCGAAAGCTTCAAGGATTCCGTAGTGCAGTTATATGGCATTGTCATGACAGCCGACAGTTTAAAGGGGCTTGAATCAGTAAGTGTTGTGGTAAAAGGACAGAACAGAGGCACCATCACCAATGAAAAGGGTGTTTTCAGTATCGTGGTATTGAAAGGCGATGTGATCCAGTTCACCAGCATTGGCTATAAACCAAAGACCATCACTATTCCGCACAACCTTGTAGGCAACCAGCAGAGTATTATTCAGCTCATGGTAACAGATACGGTATATTTGGCGGCTACCATCATCAAGGCCAGGCCATCCCGCGAACAGTTCGAACGCGATTTCATCAATACCCAGGTGCCCGACGATTATATTGCTGTGGCCCGTAAAAACAATGACCTGGCAACCAGGCGTATCCTGATGGCGAACCTGCCTTACGATGGCAGGGAAGCCGGTAACCTCTACCTGCGACAGGCAGCCAACAAAGCTTATTATAACGGTCAAACCCCTCCCATGAATATATTCAACCCCTTTGCCTGGTCAGAATTCATCAAAGCCTGGAAGCGCGGGGATTTCAAGAATCAGAATAATTGATCCCAAACTCCAGTGGGACTACACTTTGTAAGCCTGTACATTTTGTTAAGCAGTTTAATCCGTTAAATCCACGTTATTTGATTTTCTTTGCATCAAAGACTTTTTAAGTGATCCATAACGCTTCGAATAATTCACCAGTCAGTGGGTTAGGGGATAAGATCTTCCTGATCGGTTTTATGGGCAGCGGTAAAACACATTGGGGAAGGATCTGGGCAGCAGCAGCCGGATTTGATTTTTATGACCTGGACGAACTAATTGAAGAAAAGGATGGCCGCAGCATCTCAGCCATTTTTGAAGGATCGGGCGAAGATCATTTCAGGGATACGGAATCGTCCCTGCTGAGAACCTTCAGTGAAAAAGAAAATTTCCTGCTTGCCTGTGGTGGCGGTGCACCTTGTTTCAGGGATAATATGCATTGGATGAATGATCATGGCATCACGCTTTACCTCTCCGCTTCTCCCCGGCAGATCTTTGAGCAGGTTGTTGCTGAGATGGACAAACGCCCGCTCTTACAGGATGTAAAACAGGAGGAATTATTGACTTTTATAGAACAGAAATTAAAAGATCGTGAACCTTTTTATGAACAGGCCCGATACAAACTGATGGCAGACAACCTGAACGATAACAGCTTTAAGACCCTTAACCTTTAACTTTCAACCTTTAATCCTTAACCGCCTTGAACAAGACCTTCATCCGAACATCTGCTCTTCTGGGTGCACTATCCGTTGCTCTCGGTGCTTTTGCAGCACATGGATTAAAGCAGATACTTACTGAAGCAGAACTGCAGGTATTTGAAACGGCAGTACGATACCAGTTCTATCACGTCTTTGCTTTATTGGCCGCAGGTATATTGTATTCGTCATTCCAGGGGCCTTTGATGAGGTGGTCGGGTTATTTTTTTATAGGGGGCATTATCCTGTTCAGTGGTTCTCTTTACCTGCTCTGTTATATCAAACATAATGCCCTTCCCTATGAATGGGTGGGCGCTGTTACGCCATTGGGCGGACTTTCTTTTATTGCAGGTTGGGTATTGCTTTTTGCCGCAATGCTCACACCAAACAAGGCAGGTTGATGTTCCTGTGCAAGCTGATGAGGGTACCGTTCTGTTTACTGATATGGAATTCAATCCCCACTTCTTCCATTCTCTTTTTCATGTTCTTCAGCCCATTGCCAAACTGCCGGAGCTCTTCAAAATTGATACCCTTCCCATTGTCATGGATCAGGAGCGTCAGTCCGCCGGGCACCCGCATCAGTGTAATCTCTACTAAGGTGGCCCCGGAATGTTTGACAATGTTGTTGAGCGCCTCCTTTACTACCAGGAAGATATTTCTCCTGATCTGCCCGTTCACTTCAATATTCGGCAGATGTTCGGGTAAGCTTATACGGCAGGTGATTCCCGTGTTCTCGAAATATTCCAGGGCATAGCTGCGGATATACGCAGTGAGATTATTAAGTGTATCGTTAGAACTGCTCATGCTCCAGATGATGGCATTCATCTTATCCAGCAGTTCATCAGCCGAGGCGGATATCTTGTCAATTTCCGGAATAACCAGATCTCCGATCCTTTTCCTGGCCAGTTCACTGTACAGGCGGATGGTGGTCATGCCCGCTCCCAGGTCGTCGTGCATATCCGTACTAATCCTGTTTCGTTCTTCCTGCTGCACCTTCAGCATGGCGATCTGTGTTTCGAATTCCTTTTTCCTGCTGATGATGAAATTGGTACTCATGAACAGGATCATCATCAGCAATACGCCGCTGAACACATAACCGGTTGTCTTTATCTCCGGATGATAG
>JANYAL010000228.1 GCA_025361325.1 Bacteroidota bacterium | reverse complement strand
TTCTGTTCACCAACGCTTTGTCCGTTTGTTGGAAGGATACTTTCTGGTCTTTGTAGTCGGACGGAATGGGCAGGTGTTTGTTCAGTTTAATGTAATCATTGATTTCCTGTTCTTCAACTTTAAGGTCATCGTCGAGTTGGTTCAGAAGTACGGAGCGAATAATGAAATAATAACAAAGTCCGCTAACCAGCAGCACAATAATGGTGGCAGGGATATTTACGCGGTTATATCTGGCCAGCAGTCTCATTCGTTGCTGAATTTATATCCCATGCCATATACCGACCTGATATAGTCATAATGGCTTGCATCCTGGAGTTTTTTACGAAGGTTCTTGATGTGGGTATAGATGAAGTCATAGTTCCCAGGCATGTCATCGCCCCATAGGTGTTCGGCAATGGCATTCTTGGAGATCACCCTGCCTTTGTTGCTCATGAAATACAGCAGCAGGTCGTATTCTTTGCGGGTAAGTTCCATTGGCCTGTTGTTCACTGTTACTGTTTTGGCAAGTGTATCGATGCAGATTTCATGAAACCTGACCAGATTATTGCCCTCAAATTGCTTTCTGCGGATGATGGCAGCAATCCGGGCACTCAGTTCAGACAGGTGAAAGGGTTTTGCCAGGTAATCATCGGCACCCAGGTTAAGGCCTGACACTTTATCGTCGATTGCGTTCTTGGCGGAGATGATCAGTACGCCGTCTGTTTTATTGTTTTTCCTAAGCTGCCTGAGAATTTCCATGCCGTTTCCCTGGGGCAGGGTAAGGTCGAGCAGGATGCAGTCGTAATTGTATGACTCCGTTTTTTCGAGTGCCGTTGAATAATCTGTGGCAGTTTCGCAAACATAGTCCTCACCTACAAGATATGCGGCAATGCTTTCGCTCAGTGTCTTTTCATCTTCTATGATGAGTATCTTCACTCCGGAAATTTGCCTGAAATTACGAAATCAATTCTGAAGGAAAGTTGTAGCGGGAAAATTGTTCAATTAAGCTGTAACTGTTCTATGAGGTTGTCCATCTGAATGCCATTATGACTTTCGTCATAAACACATGTACCGTTCCTGATCAGCAGTACCTGCGGAGATTCATGGAACACCTTAAAGGAGGAGGCGATCTGGTTGGAGAGTGATCTGAAACGTATAAGATCGAGGAAATAGAAGTCTGTTTCAACTGGCTGTTGATTACGTTCCAGCCGATTCAAGGCCATACTGCTTGTGGCGCAGCGTGTGCTATGTTTAAAGATCACCTGCGCCCGGGAGAATGATAATTCCCTGATCTTAACCAACTGATTATCCTGTTCCAGATTGATCCAGTTCATATTATTATACTGGAGATGATCAGTGGATAATTTTTTCAGTCATGGGGCAGCCTGATTTGCGGCTGGAATAGCAGCTTGAGAGTACGGTTGCTGCCATACTGAACAAAATGAAGTATAAGAATAACTTTTTCATCCGGTTATGTTTGGGATTAAAAATCCTATTATTGCACAATTATCGCTGCAAAGATAAATCACCACAGGTAAACGGCGAAAAACTTTAAATATTACCTTGTATAACTGATTTATTGTCCCTGGGCATGTTTTTTATCCTATATCTTGTGTTTTGACCAGATCAGGCAAAAATGAAGAAAAATTTAACCAGTAACCTTAAAACCAACTATGTTACAGCTAACAAGGCCCATTGCTTTCATTGACCTGGAAACAACAGGTGTAAGTCTTTCTACAGACCGGATTGTGGAGATCGCCATCATTAAAGTACTTCCAGATGGCAGCCGGCTTGTGAAACGAAAACTGATAAATCCACAAATGTCCATTCCAAAGTCTTCCAGTGATATACATGGTATCACAGATGAAATGGTTAAGGACGCCCCTGCTTTTAAACAGGCAGCCAATGAGATCAAGATGTACATCGAGAACTGTGACCTGGGCGGGTATAACAGCAACCGATTCGATATCCCCATATTGATGGAAGAGTTCCTTCGTGCAGGACTGGATGTAGATCTTACCCGGCGTCGCATGATCGATGTACAGCATATCTTTTATACCATGGAGCCCCGCACATTAAGTGCCGCTTATAAATTCTTTTGCGAAAAAGAACTGGTAGATGCGCACAGCGCGGAAGCAGATGTGGATGCAACCATTGAGGTATTGATGGCACAATTAAAACGGTATCAGAACCTGGGCAATACCGTTGATTCCATCCTGGGTGTCATCGGCGAGGAGAAGATCGTGGATTATGCCCGTCGCTTTGGATATGATGACAAGGGTAATGAGATATTCAATTTCGGCAAACATAAGGGACGTACCGTTGTTGAGGTGCTGAAGAATGAACCTCAATATTACGACTGGATGATGCGTGGTGATTTCCCTTTACATACCAAACAGAAGCTCACAGAGATATTGAACCGCTCCCTTTTAAAGAACAATTAATTTGTTCGTATAATCAATTGGTCTAAACACATTAAGGTAATTTTTGTATTTTTATATTTTCGGTCACAAAGCCGGTTTATTTGGAAAAACTCGTCATCATACCAACTTATAATGAAAAGGAGAATATCGAGCAGATCATCAATGCCGTAATTGACCTGCAACATCAATACCATGTCCTTATCATCGATGACAACTCTCCGGATGGCACTGCCAACCTCGTGAAAACGCTTTTCCCTAAATATCCCGGTCAGTTATTCCTGGAACAACGGATGGGAAAAATGGGTTTAGGAACCGCCTATATACATGGCTTCAAATGGGCTCTTGAAAAAGGGTACCGGTATATTTTTGAAATGGATGCTGACTTTTCCCATGATCCCCGCGACCTGGAACGTTTGTACAAAGCCTGTGTGAACGGGGCAGGTGTTGCTGTCGGTTCCCGTTATATTAAAGGAGGTGCGGTAGAGAACTGGCCTTCCAATCGCATCCTGTTATCCCGGGGAGCATCCCTGTATACCAGGATCATCACCTGGATGCCCGTTAATGATCCTACGGCGGGGTTTGTTTGTTACAGGCGTGAAGTTCTGGAGGCCATCAATCTGGATGGGATAACTTTTGTGGGATATGCTTTCCAGATAGAAATGAAGTACGCAGCCTGGAAACTTAGGTTTAAGATCAAGGAAGTGCCTATCACTTTCAGGGACCGTAAACTGGGTGCAAGTAAAATGAATAAAGGAATCGTAAAGGAAGGTATTCTAGGCGTACTTAAATTGCGATGGCACAGCTTGTTCAAGAATTACCGGAAAAGGGTCACTAATATCAATACCGGCGAACGGGTAAGTTTACATACTACTTGATGTTTGCAAGTAAGTAATTTCCACTTCATTTATACATGCTGCGAACTGCAAAAGTATACGCTCCTGTTTTTGTCAGTTTTTAAATGCAGGGTGAAACTGCTGTAAGGTATCCCGCAAGTACTCCCTGTCAAGGTGTGTATAGATCTCTGTAGTAGTGATACTTTCATGTCCCAGCATTTCCTGCACGGCACGTAGATCGGCTCCTCCTTCCACCAGGTGTGTGGCGAAAGAATGTCTGAAGGTATGCGGTGATATGTTTTTTCTGATCCTGGCTTTTTGGGCAAGATTCTTCAAAATGATAAATATCATAACCCTGGTAAGATGGCTGCCCCTGCGGTTCAGGAAAAGATAATCTTCCTGTGCCGGTTTTATGTTGAGGTGTACACGGATATCGTTCCTGTAAATATTGATGTATTTGATGGCATCCCTGCCAATTGGCACGAGGCGTTCCTTATTACCTTTTCCGGTCACACGGATAAATCCAGTATCAAGGTAAAGGCTACTGATACGCAGGTTCACCAGTTCACTCACCCTTAGCCCGCAGCTATAGAGGGTCTCCAGTATGGCTTTATTACGTCCGCCTTCGGGTGTACTCAGGTCTACCTGTGAAATGATATGTTCAATCTCTTCAAAACTCAGGATCTCCGGTAATGCTCTTTTTTGCCGGGGTGCTTCCAACAATACGGTTGGATCTGCTGTTACGATCTGCTCCAGCAGGCAATAGTGATAAAAACTGCGGAGGCCCGAAATGATCCTGGATTGGGAGGATGCGGTCATACCCAGTTCACTGATCCATTGAATGAATTGTTCCAGGTCTTTCAATCCAATATCCTTTGGAGCACCCACTTTGCCAACAGCCTGTAAATAAACGGTAAGTTTATCCATATCATGCAGATATGCTTCTACCGAATTATCTGCAAGCGATTTCTCGAGTTGCAGCCATGCCCTGAAGCCTTTCTTATACGTTTCCCACATGAATGTTGATTGGGATCAAAAATAAAGAAGGGGTGTAGTTCAATTAAACATTATTTTCGTTCCTAAAATTCGTAAATACTTATCAATAAACCACATGCAGCCAGTCAATTTACGTTCTTTCAGGCAAAGAGTAAGGTATCATAAAAAAGCGCTCAAACGTTTTCTTACCAGTATTGAGAAGGGTCCTCCCCGTGGACTGGATAAGTTGACCGCTGAACTGGAAAAGGAGGTCTGGAAGCAAACAGATTGCCTGAGTTGTGCCAATTGCTGCAAAAAGATGACGCCAACCTATACCAATCAGGATATAAAACGTATTGCAGCCCATTTCTCCCTTAGTCCTGAAGCCTTCAAAAAAAAGTGGTTACGTAAGGACAGGGCAGGTGACTGGCTTAATATTTCACAACCCTGCCAGTTCCTTAATCCGGAAGATAATAAATGTTCCATTTACGCAATACGCCCCCTGGATTGTTCAGGATTTCCGCACCTGCCAAAAAAGAAAATGGTGGATTATATGCACATTCACAAACAAAACCTGGAGTATTGCCCTGCTACGTTTAAGATGGTAGAAATGATGCAGGAGAAGTTGTCCGGTAAAAGTTGGTAATCCTTAATATATGGTTCAGGGTGGTTTTTGGTCAGGAGTATCTGATTCGTGTTTATTGTAAGTCACAAGTAGCAAGAGATAAGCAGACAAACAGAAACAATAATCGAAACGTTACAAGTTATAAACAACTAAGGTTCAACATGCTAACTTATCCCTTGTAATTTCTGTCATGCAGCTTTTCTGCAAAATCAAGTTCATTACAAATACACATCCTCGATTAGAAAATATTCTACTGGTTCATTCTTCATCATTGTGATGGACAAAATATCGAATTGAATCCTTTGCCATTGCTGATCCTGGTATAGGTATTCCGATGCTGCGTTAATCAGGTTCCTGATCTTCTTTTTATCCACGTTGTCTTCCGGGAAACCGTATTTTTTAGTGCGCCTGGTCTTTACCTCTATGAAATGAAGAATATTCTGTTTTTCGGCTATTATATCCACTTCCCAATGTTCATAGCGCCAGTTCTGATGAAGGATTCGATATCCATTCTCCATGAAATAGTGTACGGCCATGGCTTCTCCGGAAATGCCGGTCTGATGATGTTCTGCCATGCACCAAAGGTATAAAAAACAATAAACCGTACAAGGTATGCTGGTACGTATTAATTAACAATAAGGATAACTATAGTTATGAAATTGATGGCCGAAAATATTAATTGCCTATTTTTGTGTCTAAACTGTAATAATGCAAAAACAATCTACTTCATCTATACTAATCGCCGTTCTGTTGATCCTGGCAGCAGCCATTTCCAGGGTAGTGATGTATCCCCATAATTTCAGTCCCATGATCGGCATGGCTGTTTTTGCCGGTGCAGTGATCAGTGATAAGAAACTTGCTTTTGCTTTACCACTTTTTTCCATGTTCCTGTCCGACCTGATGTTTGAAGTTTTTAATATAGCACCGGGTTTCTGGGGCTGGGGCCAATTGATCGGGTATGGTATATTTGCTTTGGTGACTGTACTTGCCTTCAGCATGAAAAGGATCAATATATTCACTGTTGGCGGTTATGCCCTGCTTTCATCTGTGATTTTCTTTATATTGTCCAATGCTTCTTTTTTCATTTTCGACAATCCTGTGTATCATACATATCCGCAAAATTTCAATGGTTTCATCAATTGTTATGTACAGGCAATTCCTTTTTTCCGTACCGCTATGATCGCTGACCTGGTCTACAGCGGTGTATTATTCGGTGCTTATTCCCTCGTACGGGAATACATGTTCAGGAACTCCGTGCTGAAAGTGAATGGTGAATAGAGTATTAGGCTGGGCCCTTCTTAGGTAAATTAGAAGATGTCCTTTATCATCCCATTATTCAGTATAATTATACAGTTGTTTCATAACCTTCATCGGCAAAAAGGTGTTTCCCGTCAGCGGCAGCTGTAGCCAGTTCATCGCAGCGGCTATTGTAAGGATTGTCCGCATGACCTTTTACCCAGATCATTTTGATATTCATATGTATTGAAAGAAAATGAAAACGTGTCCACAGGTCACGGTTTTTTTTACCACCCTTAAAACCTGTTGTGATCCAGTTTTTTAACCATCCTTCTTCAACGGCCCTTACCACATACTGGCTGTCGGAGTAAATACGCACTGGTAATTCTTTCCTAGTGATGGCTTCCAGGCCGGTGATCACCGCCATTAATTCCATCCGGTTATTGGTGGTCAGGCGGAATCCTTTAGAGATCTCCTTCCTGTGATTATTCCAGAGCAAGATCACCCCGTAACCACCTGGTCCGGGGTTTCCGCGGGAAGCCCCATCCGTGTACATTTTTATTTCCATCTTAAGCTAAACCTGTATGACCCCGGTTTTAAAATCGGGTATCTCGCGATTGTGATTGGCCGCAAGTATTCCTTCAGATATCAGCCGGCGGGTATCTGCAGGGTTGATAATGGCATCCACCCATAATCTGGCCGCTGCATAATATGCAGAAGTTTGAATTTCATAACGTTGCATAAGTTCCAGCAATAACTTTTGTTCATCTCCTTCGGATATTTCCTTTCCGCTCTTTTTTAGGGTGGCCACCTGGATCTGAAGCATGGTCCTTGCCGCCTGTTCACCACCCATCACGGCAATTTTTGCCGTAGGCCATGCATAAATAAATCGTGGATCGTATGCCTTGCCACACATGGCATAATTGCCCGCCCCATAACTATTGCCAATGATAA
>JANYAL010000219.1 GCA_025361325.1 Bacteroidota bacterium | reverse complement strand
TATTCCTGTAAGCACATCTCCGCTGCCCCCCTTGGCCATACCCGCATTACCGGTAGTATTAAAGAATCCTTTTCCATCCGGGGTACTGATAAAACTGTAATGACCTTTTAAAACTATATAAATTTTGTATTTAGCTGATTGTTCCAGTGCAAGTTGCAGGCGTTCATGATCATTACTGGGTTTGCCAAATATGCGTTCAAACTCTTTCGGGTGAGGTGTAAGAATGGATTGAAATGGGATAATATCTAAAAGTTCTTTGTTCACGGATAAAACATTCAGCGCATCAGCATCAATTACCATAGGCTTTCTGACAATACTGAAAATTGCTTTGAGCAGGTTTGCATGAGAGGGATATTGGCCAATACCGGGTCCTATACCCACAGCATCATAATTTGACAGTAAGGATACATTTCCATCAGTTGACCCCTCCTTTTGCGATGCTATGAATTGATCGCCCCATACTTTGCACATGGCTTCAGGAATACCCGTTTGGATGATATCGTAACCACATACTGGTATGAAACAGGTCAGTTTACCCGTTCCTCCCCTTAAGCAGCCCATCGCAGATAATACGGCTGCCCCCATCATACTGTGGCTGCCGGCGAGGATAGCAGTATGTCCAAAATTCCCTTTATGGGCAAATTTATTCCTTGGTCGGTATATCTTTTTAACCGCTGCTAATTCAGCCATTTCAAAGACCGATGCTTCCCTGGCTTCAAAATCTGGGTGCAGTCCGATATGTAAAATATGCACTTCGCCGCAAATTGGACCGTTCTCCGGAAGCAGAAAAGCAAGTTTGTACCTTTCAAAAGACAGGGTAATAGAAGCTATTATACTGGTATTACCCACACTTGACCTGTCGGTAGCGAGACCACTGGGCATATCAATGGATATGACCCTTGTACCCAAACGGTTGATATGAATCACTAATGCTTTGCTAATTCCGTCAAGCGGTTTATTCAATCCCGTACCGAATAAAGCATCAATGACAATATCAGAAAGTTCAAATGAAGGAAAGAATTCGGGGGATTGCAGGAAATGTATGTCTGAACTTACCTGGTGGAGTCTTTCCAGATTGGCCTGAAATTCGGCGGTTCCTATATGGCCGAATTCAAGAATATAAACACTGACCCTGCAATTATGCTGAATCAGTAACCTGGCAAGGGCAATACCGTCTCCGCCGTTATTGCCTTTCCCGCAAAATATCCGGAAATGAAGCAAGCCCATGTTATTTCCGATCAGCCATTTACAGCAGGCAGTTGCGGCTCTTTCCATCAGATCGATCGGGGTAACAGGTTCATGGGTGATGGTGTAACTGTCCCATTTCCTGAGCTGATCGGCCGAAAAGATTTTCATCTTTTAAAGTTACGAAAACTGAAACTAGGAACCTTATGCTTAAAAGGGGGGGGGGACAGGTTGACACCCGGGTAATCTTATACGGGTATGGAAGTTTGTTTGCGGTAATTTTGTCCTGTACTCATACCTTTTTCAGGTCCTTTTTTGTTAGCTCATGCTGGATATTCCCGGTATTCAGTGTTGTGGCCGGCTCGAACAAAAGGATATGAACTTCCTCTTCTGCCTCAGGTTTATGCTCAATGCCTCTGGGAACAATCAGGAATTCCCCCTCATTTATCTGAATGGTCCTGTCTCTTAAATGCATGTTCAGTTTACCACTAATAACAAGGAATAATTCATCTTCCTGTTCATGGCTGTGCCATATGAACTCGCCCTTGAGTTTTACCGCTTTTACCTGTTGTCCGTTCAGTTCTCCAATGATCCTGGGATGGCAATAATCATGGAAAAGGTTCATTTTTTCGGCAATATTCACTTTTTGCATGGGCTATATTTTCGCTTTATCAGCGGTAAGCAATTCATGGATGGCCAAAACCTGGGGTATTACCATCTGCTTTTCATCATTGATGATAACAAAATTGCATTTGCTTATTTTCAGGTCCTCATCCATTTGCCGGTTCATCCGGGACAAAACTTCTTCCCGGCTAACTTGATCCCTTTGCATCACACGTTGGATACGAAGCGGGGCAGGAGCAAATACACCTATCACGTAATCAAGCATGTGATGGGCATCCGTTTCAAAAATGAGTGCTGCCTCCTTAACGGCATAGGCACTGGTCTGCAACTGCAGCCATTGCCGTGCGTCATTTAAAGTAACAGGGTGTACCAGTGCATTCAGCACTTCGAGTTTGGCGGGGTCATTAAAAACGACAGCTGAGAGGTATTTACGGTCTAATCTTCCATCAGGATATGTTTGGTTTCCGAAGCTGTCAATTATCTTTTTTTTAAGTCCTTCATCCTCCTGCATCAGTCTCTTTGCGGCTTCATCGGCATAATAGACCGGGATGCCAAGTACTTCAAAGACCCTGGCAACAATACTTTTACCACTGCCGATGCCACCGGTAAGGCCGATACTGAGCATGATATTGAAAATTAAGGGTAGGTAGTAGCTGTTGTTATTAAGTTAATACAGTAATTAAATTGCTGCAGTACTATCAATTCAAACAGCCTGGCATTTCAATTTTTCCAGCTTTATCAATCTGCTAAAATTGAACCAGCTACACTTTTTTCAATTCAGCAGCAGGCTTGTTTACATTGGCTGTCATTTCCATACTGATGGCGCTACGTTCTATCTTCATATAACTTCCCGGGCTGGTTTCCAGCAGTAATGTTGCATCATCATTCAGTTTATTGACCGTACCGTGAATGCCTGCGATGGTAACGATCTTATCACCTTTTTGCAGGTTATTGATGAACTCTTTCTGTTTTTTGGCCTTCTTGGCCTGCGGCCTTATCATGAACATCCAGAAGACCAGGATCATCAATCCCATCATTATTAAGGTACTGGTTCCCCCGCCTTTTTGATCACCCTGTCCAAACATCAGTAAAACACTTTGTAGTTGCATATTGTTGGTTTAATTATTATTTATCAATTATTTATATTTCTTTATTCTTTTTTAATGACCTCACCTGTTAGGAGCAGTTCCGGGAAACCGGGTTGTGCATTTGAAGTAACGGTGATCGTTTTATGCGCCGTACCGATCCTATTCTTGCTGTCGAATACCACTTTAATGAAACCGGTTTCACCCGGCAATATAGGTCTTTCCGGTTTCTGGGGCACGGTACAGCCGCAACTGGCAGTGGCATTGGTAACAATCAATGGTTTGGTTCCTGTATTCAGGAACCTGTAACTGAACTCCACTTTTTCACCGTCTGTAACTTTGCCAAAATTGTAGGCTGAGTCAATCAATTGTACGGAAGTGGTATCTTTCAATGCCTGTTCCTGTTGTTTTGCTGCATCATCGGCGATTTTATCTCTTTTCCGTACATCACAGGAATTTATCAGAAAGATGACAGAAAAGAGCAATACATAAATTTTCATAATTGCTGTTATAGGTCAAAGTTATAATCTAATCATACAAAAAACAGCATTTAGCTTCAAACATCAAAGGAAACAGGTCAAAAGCCGGGCTCATCTTATTTTTTCCCTGGCCCTGTTAAAGCGTACTATTCTTAAAACTCTTTTTATTGATCCTGTTCTCGGTGGTCAGTTCCTTATGAATATTGTCCAAAAGACCGTTTATGAACTGACCGCTTTGTTCGGTACTGTATTCTTTGGCCAGGTCGATATATTCATTGATCGTAACTTTAGTGGGTATCGTTTCAAAGAACAGGAATTCACAGACGCCCATTTGTAAGATGATCAGGTCAAGCGTAGCTATACGGTCGGCATCCCAGTTCTTCAGTTTGGGCTTGA
>JANYAL010000212.1 GCA_025361325.1 Bacteroidota bacterium | reverse complement strand
TGATACCGGTTGGAATATTGATATTGGTGAGATTGATCTGAACAACGCCCTTCTTGACATAGGCAGGGAGACCCCGGGGAGGGATCCCTTTACCAACCAGTTCGACGGCGACCATATCAGGTTCTCAGCCATTTCCGGTACCCTGAAGGATCTGGTATTGATCAGGGATTCATTGACAACCAAACTTTCGCTGAAAGCCCGTGAAGCCTGTGGAATAGAAGTGAAGAACCTGCAAGCCAGTCTCACTTTTACGCCAAAGATCATGGAATTCAATAAATTCCTGCTGGAAACCAACCAGAGCAGGATCGGGAATTACTATGCCATGCATTTCACCAATTTTGATCAGGACTTTGCAGCTTTTATCAATAAGGTAACCCTGGAAGCAAATTTTGAGAAGAGCACTGTGAACAGCAAGGACCTGGCCTATTTTGCCCCTGAATTAAGTTCCTGGAACAGGAATTTTATACTTACAGGAAATGTAAAGGGAACGGTCGATAACCTGACAGCAACCCAAACAACCATCCAAAGCGGGAATACCCTGCTTGACGGTGATTTTGCATTACGGGGACTCCCGGATGTTAAAAAGACCTTCATCGACCTTCGATCACGGGAATTCCGGACCAATTATACCGATATGGTTGGTCTTGTTCCTTCCCTCAGGTATGTGACCCAGCCCAGCCTGCGAAAGCTTGGGAATATGCATTTCAAGGGCAACTTCACTGGTTTCTTCAATGACTTTGTAACCTTCGGGAATATCAACACCAACCTGGGCAACTTTAATGTAGATCTCAACATGAAACTGCCCGATAAACAGGTAGTGAGTTATTCGGGTAAGATCTCTTCGCCGGGTTTTCAACTGGGCCAGTTCCTCAATACCGGGGTGCTGGGGAAAATTGCGTTGGATGGAAAAATTAACGGCAGTGGTTTTAGTCTTGCGAACCTGGATGCCAATTTCGACGGAAAGGTGCATGAGCTGGATTTCGGAGGCTATACCTACCATGGAATCAGCATCAATGGTAATTTTCAGAAGAAATTATTCAAAGGGCACCTGGATATTGATGATCCCAACCTGTCCTTGCGGAACCTCAATGGCACCATTGACCTCACGGGAGGGGCCACCCAGTTCAATTTTGATGCCCTGCTGGAAATGGCCAACCTGAAAGAACTAAAACTCACGAATGCAGATTTCGCGCTTACCGGGCATTTCAATTTTAACTTCACGGGTACCAATATTGATAATTTCCTGGGCACCGCAAAAGTGTATGATGCTTCCCTGCGGCATGACAGCACCAGGCTTTCCTTTGATTCCCTGTCCCTGGTATCCTACTTGGAAAACGGAAACAAGGTACTCACTATAAATTCCAACGAGATCGACGGTAAACTGACCGGTCAGTTCAGGATCCTGGAATTGCCCGATGCTTTCCAAATATTGCTGAACAGGTATTACCCTTCGTATATACAGCCAACTAAGGCCAAAGTAAACGACCAGGACTTCTCCTTCCTCATCACTACCCGTATCGTGGATGATTTTGTTCAACTGGTTGACCCGAAACTAAAGGGATTCAACAATTCCACTTTTTCGGGCAGCCTTCGGCTGGCAAAAAATGAATTGAATGTGGATGCTACGGTCCCACAATTCGAATATGACCATAAAATTTTCAATGACATCACGCTGAAAAGCAAGGGTAATTCCGACACCCTGCAGGCCACGCTGACAGCAGGTGATATTGTGATCAATGACAGCCTGCAATTTCCCGGAAGCGCGATCAGCATCAGGTCGAATAATGATATATCCGAGGTAAAGATTAAGACCGGTGCAGGCAAGACGCTGAACAGTGCAGAACTCAATGCCACGGTGAGGACCCTCACAGATGGTGTGATAATTGATTTTGCTCAATCCTCCCTTATACTGAAAGACAAGAACTGGCAGTTGGAAAAGAATGGAAAGCTTACACTCCGCCGGTCCCTGATAGCGGCCAGCGATATTAAATTCGTGCAGGGCAACCAGGAGATCGTAATTTCATCAGAAAAGGATCCGGTCACAGGCATTCCCAACCTGGTGGCCAGGATGAAAAAAGTGAATATCAATGATATCTCTACCCTGGTACTCAGGGAGCCCAGGCTGGAGGGTTTACTCACAGGAAAGCTTACCCTGAATGATCCGTTTGGCAAACCCTCCCTGCAACTGGAAGGTGATGCGGCGGAATTCCGTTTTGAGAACAAACCGGTAGGGCAGGTAAAACTAAAAGGCGACCTGAATACCGAAACCGGGCTTGTACAATTCAATGCCCGGGCCGACGGCAAAGAAAACAAGTTCAGTATCGACGGACATTATAATTACAAAGATTCTACAGACAAACAGCTTGATATTGATTTCCTCTCGGACCATTTCAATATCAACCTGCTGGAAAGTTACCTGGGTTCTATTTTCAGTAACCTGCAGGGTGATGCGATGAGTACACTGAAGGTTAAAGGGGGTGCACATAAGACCATTACGGGGACGGTAAACGTTACTGATGGATCCTTCCTGGTGAACTATACTCAGTGCAGGTATTTCTTCAGCAATGAGACCATCCTTTTTAATCCCGATGAGATCGACCTGGGCAATATCATACTCCGGGATACCCTGCAAAACACCGGCACCGCCAGCGGAAAGATGTATCACAATTTCTTCAATGATTTCTCATTCGACGGCGTCAGGTTCGAGACACCCAGGATGTTGGTGCTGAACACCACCAAAAAGGACAACAGCGATTTCTATGGCAAGGTGATCGGTAATGCGCTGATGACCCTTGACGGACCAGTCAGCAACCTTAAAATGAACATTACTGGCAGCACCTCATCCATTGAAAAGGACAGCAGCCATATTTACCTGCCCAGTGGCAGCAGCCGGGAAGCGGGGCAGATCGATTATATAGAATTCATCCAATTCGGTAAGAAAATGGATGAAGGCCTGAATAGTCAGGAAGGGACCAATATTGTAGTGAATATGAATATAGCGGCCACACCCGCCTGCAAGATAGATGTGATACTGGATGAGGAACTGGGTGATGTGATCAGGGGGCGTGGCAATGGTCTGTTGAACATACGTGCCGGCAGTAAAGAGCCCCTCACCATCCGGGGAAGGTATGACATCACAGACGGAGAATACACCTTTAATTTCCAGACCTTTCTGAAAAAATATTTTACTATAAAAAAAGGATCGATTGTCTGGAATGGTGATCCCTACCTGGCCAAGATTAACATTGATGCGGAATACCTTGCCAAAAACGTGGATGTAAGTTCCCTTGCCTCTTCCAAAGGGTTTAAACAACGTGAAAATGTGACCATCATTTCACACCTAACCGGCAATCTGCAGAAACCTGATATCAGTTTTGATTTTGACCTGCCGCCAAACAGTGAAATCAGGGATGACTATGTAACCAAGAAGAAACTGGAGGATTTTAAGAATGATCCCAATGAGATGAACAAACAGGTGGCCAGCCTGCTGTTGTTCAATTCCTTTATTTCAGGCAACCAGAATTTCCTGTCGGGAGGAAATACGTTTTCACTGGCTGCCAATACCATTGGTGGCATCGTATCCAATATGCTCACCAACCTGTTCAATAAAGAACTGGAAAAAGCTACCAAAGGGGTGCTGACCACGTATTTCGACATCAATTCCAGCCTGGACCTCGAGAACAATGCGGCATTGCTGCAAGCCAGCCTGAAGGCCGGGCTGAAGATATTGCTGAGCAACCGGCTGGTAGTGCTTATCGGAGGCAACCTTGATTATAATAACCCATATGCCCAATTGGCCAAGAAGGGGCTTTTAACTCCGGATATATCGATAGAATGGTTATTGAACAAGGACGGTAGTCTGCGGGTGGTTGGCTTTAACCGTACCAGTATAGACCTTACTGTCGGTCAGCGGAACAGGTCGGGTATCAGTTTATCATACCGGAAGGATTTTGACCGTCTCTCTGAGCTTTTCAGGAAAAGAAAAAAAGTGAACGAGCCCCCTCCAAAATTGGATACCCCCAAAGCGGAACCTGTTAAAGTGAAATTAATACCTGTAAAGAACTGATCATTTTCCATTAAGTATCTCATGCCCCATTTTATCTCTCTTGGTGGCGAGGTATTTTTCGTTGTATGGATTGGGCTTGATCTCTATGGGAACGGTGGATACCACCTCAAGCCCATAGCCTAGCAGACCGGCCCTTTTGCGCGGATTATTGCTGATGAGTATCATTTTTGTAACGCCCAGCTGACGTAATATCTGGGCCCCCACACCATAATCCCTTTCGTCCATGCCAAACCCCAGTTCCAGATTGGCCTCCACGGTATCCCTTCCTTCTTCCTGCAATTTATAGGCCTTGAGTTTATTCAGCAATCCGATACCCCTTCCCTCCTGGTTCATATAAAGCACCAGCCCTTTACCTGCCTCTTCCACCATTTTCATGGCATGGTGAAGCTGATCGCCGCAATCGCAGCGTAAGGAACCCAGTATATCGCCTGTCATACAACTGCTGTGTACCCTCACCAGAACGGGTTCATCTGTATTCCAGTCGCCTTTTTTCAGTGCCATGTGAATCTCTCCGGTATTCATCTGTTCAAAAGCGATCAGTTGAAAGTTGCCGTACTTGGTAGGCAGGTTCACCCGTACCTGTTCACTGATCAGCGTCTCCTGCTGCAGTCTGTATTCAATGAGGTCTTTTATGGAGATGATCTTCAGATCGAATTTACCGGCTATCTCCATCAGCTGGGGCAGTCTTGCCATGGTACCGTCGGCATTCATGATCTCTACGAGCACACCGGCAGGCGCAAATCCTGCCAGCCTGGCCAGGTCGATCGTCGCTTCCGTATGACCAGACCGGCGCAATACGCCGCCTCTTTTAGCCCGCAGGGGAAATATATGCCCCGGCCTTCCCAGGTCTTCGGGCTTTGTATCCGGATCAATCAGGGCTTTCACGGTCTTTGCCCTGTCTTGTGCCGAAATGCCAGTTGTACATCCATGTCCCAACAGATCAATACTTACAGTAAAGGCCGTTTCATGCAGGGAGGTATTATCGGCAACCATGGGCTGCAGGTTCAGTTCAATGCATCTTTCCTCAATAATGGCTGCGCAGATGAGCCCCCTGCCATGCGTGCTCATGAAATTGATCACATCGGGTGTAACATGATGAGCAGCAGTAACGAAATCACCTTCATTTTCCCTGTCCTCATCATCCACAACGATGATCATTTTCCCCTGCCGGATGGACTCCACTGCACTTTCAATACTGTCTAACATACGTTAATTTTATAAGCAAAGTTAGGGTGCAAATTGCATGATGAGTTGCGGTTTAAGTAAATCTTTATCAGCAACTTGCAAAACAACTTTTCATTTATATGCATATAAGACCCGGAAATGGACTGGATCCTTTAAATCAAATTATATTTATATTCAATACTTATAATTATGGAAAAGCACTAAAGAAGAAAGATCAGATCAGTTATAGCCTACCCGGAATACAACTTTTGCCCGGTTCTTTTACTGGAGCAGCATTTCTACTATAAAAATTGCCTAATAAGTTGTTAAAAAAACTTAGTGTTATTCACTAATTATTTAGTTTCTTTGCCATCACAAAACCGAACTAATATGCTATTAAAGAAAATTCTGCCGACATTACTTGTTTTGTCATTTTTCATCTTCCAGGCGGGTGCACAGGTTACAACCAGCAGTATTGCCGGAACAGTAAAAAACAACAAGAATGAAGCATTAGTTGGTGCTACTATCACAGCTACACATCTTCCAACAGGTACAGTTTATAAGACACAGAGCCGTGCCAATGGAAGGTTCGATATTGCCAACATGAATAATGGGGGTCCGTATCTTATAGAAGTTTCCTATGTGAATTATCAAACGGATAAGAAAGAAGAGATCTACCTGAACCTGGGAGAGATCTTCCGTACTGATTTTTTCCTGAAGCTTAAAGATGCCGTTCTTACCAATGTAACAGTAACTGCCGCTGCCAGAAATGATCCGGGTGCAAAGGGCGGAACAGGTTCTGCCATCAGCAGGGATAAGATAGCCC
>JANYAL010000182.1 GCA_025361325.1 Bacteroidota bacterium | reverse complement strand
GCGGCGCCGGATGTGTGGCAGACACCACTATCATTTTCAACAGTATTCATCCACAGCCCCATGCGGCTTTTATCGTGAATAAGAACAGTGTTTGTATCGGCGAACCTATCAGTTTTACGGATCAGAGTAACCCGTTGGACGGTACAACAAGTCAGTGGTTCTGGAATTTCGGCGATCTGGCCACTTCCAACATCAAAAACCCGACCCATGGTTATGTCACCAACAACAGTTATACGGTCAGCCTGTATATTATCAACAGCCATGGTTGCAACAGCGATACATCATCACAGGTGATGACCGTGCTGGCGCCACCGGTTTCCAGCTTCAGTTACAGCGCACCTGATTGTGCCACCCGGGATATCACATTCACAGATAATTCTACCGCCCCGGCAGGTACTATCACTACCTGGACATGGAATTTCAACGACGGCTCGCCCCTGGTGATCCGGAATAGCAATGCACCCTTTACGCATGCCTTCCCGGCAGCCGGTACGTATAATGTGGTGCTAACGGTAACCACCAATAACGGTTGCAGCAATTTACCGCAGGCACCTGTTCCTGTGGCTGTTCATCCGCTGCCCAAACCAAGCTTCGGTTATGACAAAGGAGGATATTGCCTGCCGGTAGCGACAGTGAATTTCATAAATACCTCTTCCATTGCGGATGGTACAGAGAATACTTTTACTTATTTGTGGAATTTCGGGGATATCCCCAGTGGTGTCAACAATTCATCAGTTGCCAAATCCCCTTCTCATTTTTATAATAATATTGGTCCCTTTAATGTGAACCTCAGGGTCACCAGCGGAAATGGCTGTGTTTATGATACTACCATCAAGCTTAATGTCATACACCCTCAACCGGTTGCAGACTACAAGACCAATAAGCCCAGTGTATGTATTGCTGATGATGTCAATTTCATAGACAACTCCAATGGTAACGGCGGTGCATTGACACAGTTCTACTGGGATTTCGGCGACGGGCAGACTGGATATACCAACCCGGCCAATCACATTTACCAGCGGCCGGATACCTTCCACGTGACCTATTATGCAACGAACAGTTTTGGCTGTAATACGGATACAATCACCCGGCCTTTTGCTGTTTATGCCTACCCGACCATTGATCCGATGCCCGATCGGCGCATACTGGAGGGTGGAATGATCACCTTGCAGGCCTCCGTGTCCGGACAAAACCTCCATTTACTCTGGTCACCGAACCAATACCTGAATAACGATACCATTCCGAATCCAACGGTTACCAAACCTCAGGATAATATCACATACAGGCTCACCGTAACGGGTATTGGTGGATGTGCCGTGAGCAGAACGGTATTTGTGAAACTCCTGCGTTTCCCGAAAATACCCAATACATTCACGCCCAATAATGACGGCATCAACGATACCTGGAAGATAGAATACCTGGATAGCTATCCTGATAATTTTGTGCAGGTGTTCAGCCGTACCGGCCAACTTATATTTGAATCTCACGGGTATAGCAAGCCCTGGGACGGTACCTACAAGGGTAAACCTTTACCTATTGATACATATTATTATATCATAGAACCAGGTAGTGGCCGTGACCCTATCACCGGTTATGTGACCATTATTAAATAAGAGATCATGCATCGCGATGCGCAATTGCGCATCGCGATCACATGATCAATAGGAAACAACACGCTTATCGTTATAAGTAAGGATCCGGTGCCATGGAGAACAGGTTATTGTAAAGCGGGCCGGGATTTTAAAGCTGAACACATGAAGAAATTATTTTGGTTATCTCTGTTGAATGGGGGGTTGGTGTTTTTTGCAGGTGCCCAGGCAAAGCCTTTCTATACCCAGTATATTTTAAACAATTTTATCCTGAACCCTGCTATTACCGGAATTGAGAATTACACGGATATTAAAGCCAGTTACCGAAACCAGTGGGTTGGGATAAACGGAGCACCGGTAACCGGATATGTCAGTATTCAGGGGCCCATTGGTAAAAAAGACCTTCGCACCAATATTAATTCATTTGAAATACCAGGAGAAGACCCAAGGGGTAAAAAATACTGGGACGAATACACCGTTTCTCCACCGCATATGGGGCTGGGGTTTACAGCTATCAATGATAAAGCGGGATACATCAACCGCTGGTCCATTGCAGGTAACTACGCCTATCACAAGCCATTAGGCGTACGTACGGCCCTTGCCATTGGCTTCAGTGCCGGTTTTTCAAGTGTGAGCCTTGACCGTTCCAAGATCGATTTCGGAGGGCTGGATCCCAATGACCCTGCTATTGGATACAGTACAGGGGAACTCAAGAAACTGATCCCTGAACTGGGCGTTGGCCTTTGGTTATATTCTAAAAGTTATTACCTGGGCGCATCCGTATTAAATATCGTTCCGGGAAAGGCAAGATTCGTTACCAATAATATATATGGCACCTATTTTACGCCAAACTTTTTTGCAACGGCAGGATACCGCTTCTTCTTAAGTGATGATATCTCCGCCCTTCCCTCCGTAATGTTACAATATTGGGAACCCCAGTTGTGGGGATTGCATACCAATTTCAAATTGCAATATCAGGACCTCTTGTGGATAGGGGGGAGTTACCGTTTTGCCGACCTCGTTTCCGGTTATTCCGGTATGGTTGGTTTGAATATCTCCAACACCTTCAATGTCAGCTATGCGTATGAGAATGCCACCACGTCCCGATTGAAGACTTACACCAAGGGCACCCATGAGATTGTACTCGGGTTCCTGCTTGGCAACAAGTTTGGATATACCTGCCCGAGAAATATATGGTAAGAGTGAAGTACTTGGTTCTTAATTGGCAGTTGGCAAAGATGTATACCGTTCTGTATCCTTTCAAATATCAAAATCTCATTCTTTTAAATGAAACATAAACAACTATTGTGCAAGAGCGTGGCGGTTGTAAACTGAGAACTGCCCACTGCCATCTGTTATTGCTGCTGCGGTAATTCCTTCCTGCCCAGGGTATCAAATATAGAATCCCGAATGATCTTTTTTGAAGTGACTGCCCAGTTAGGCTTTACAACCCATTTGCCTTTTTCAAAACTCAGGTGATATACCTTAACAGTAGTTGTACCTGATGATTCTTCCGTGATGACGATCTCCCGGGCAGCGTCATTCTCTTTCTCTGCAACAGGCAGGTTAAATTGGGGGTCCACCAATTGATAGTTCTCTATGGGCTGCTTGCGAACAGGCCGAAAAACGGATTCATGCTTATTGGTCTCTTTTACTATTGCAGGTAAATGTAGCCTTTCATCCCTGCCCATCGCCTCAATGACTGCAGGTTTCAATTCAACGAATAAATTGTTTGCACGGATACTGCTTTCCGGCTTGATAACCGGGGGGGGCGCCGTCTTTCTTACTGACCAGTCTGAAACCTGAATCGAGTTACCCTTACCGGCAGTTCTGAACAAGAGCAGGGAGGAAGTCAGCACCACTATTAGAATTCCCAGCATGGGTGCCAGAAAGTTCAGATGCCTGGGTTGTTTTATGATAATCCCGGAGCTGAAGAAACGGATTCTTTCCAACAACTGTACCTTGGTACCCACGGCTGCCAGTTGTAAATTGGAACAGCGTTGTTTGATCCGTTCTGCTTTTAACAGGGTCTCTGCATACAGGGAAGGAGAATAGTTGAAGGTGATGACACGCGAATCACAGAATTTTTCCCTTTCCAGGCGTATCTTTTTACAAATTGATGCAATGAACGGGTTAAAGAAAAAGATATTCTCTGCGAAGATCAGGAACCAGTTAAGGAGGTAATCATTGGTGCGGATATGGGATAACTCATGAAGAATAAGTGTCTCGGCCTGTAGCATATCGATATCATTTACCAGGGCAACCGGTAATAAGATCACCGGCTTGAAGAAACCAAAAGTGAGCGGTGTATTGATCGTATTGCTTATCCAGAGCGCTACTTTTCTCCTGATGCCGAACTGGTATGACTTCAATTCTGTAAAAAGTTTCAATTCAACAGCCGGCTTCTGCAATCCCTCCCGGTATTGTTTTGTAAAAAGATGCCAGGCATACAGGGCTCGCGACATCCTGAATAGGATGGCCAGGGTATATATACCAAAAAGCCAGGGAGCTATCCGGTGTATCCCGTCCTTGGGCAGGTACCCACTTACCCATTCATATATAGTGCCCGAAAATCCTACCTGTTGTTGGCTGCTGAAATAATAGATAAAGGTCAGGATGAAAAGGATAACCTGGGTGAGTACCAGCATATACAGCAGGTTCCTTTTTTCCAGCGGAGAATTCCTGTTCAGTAAAAATTTGTCAACCAACATATACAGCATCCACATCAGCCCAGCCTGCCAGAGGCTGTGCAACAAACTCATGCTGAAACTGTAAGAGAGCTGGAGCATCTGGTTGGTTTGTAGTTTTTGGTTTGTAGTTGGACGCTTTTGTGCAGAGGCCCCGATTCTGTACTACAGATATTATTTGTTGTTCTTTTTCAGGTCATTGATCAGCAGTTGTATCTTCTCCAGTTCCTCACCACTGGCAGCATGACCTCCCAGGGCCTGTAATACCAGGTTGGCTGAGGAACCAGCGAACAGGGTATCGATCATCCTGTTAAGGAACTGTTTCTGGGTCTTTTCGTGTGTTACTGTTGGCGTGTAAATATGGGTCTTATTGCGCTCATCGCGCGTTACCAGGCCTTTCTCAAACATGATCTGCATGAGTTTTAAGGTAGTGGTATAACCGGAATCCTTGGTCCTGGAAAGTTCCTCATGTACTGTTCGAACGGTCGCGGATTGCTTTTCCCAAAGAACCTGTAGGATCACCAGCTCGCTTTCAGTAGGCTTTGAATACTTGTTTATGGTCATAATACGATTTATTTCGTATGGAAAAATACGATATAAGTCGTAATTACCAAATCCTTTTTTATAGTTTTTTGAAAATTTTAGGAAACCTGACTGGAATTAACCTGG
>JANYAL010000179.1 GCA_025361325.1 Bacteroidota bacterium | reverse complement strand
GGCGGATTCTGACCCGGTATACATATCAACATGCCGCATGAACCATCCTTTCCCGGTTTTGCTGACCAGGTATTTCTTAATGGCGGCATTGTGTTTGTCAAATGCCACTTTGAAGTCGGGATCACCAAAGAGCTTCCAGCTTTTGTAGAGGTATTCATAATAGGAATCGATATAGCCGCTGATATGGCTTTGCGTGCTCACCCATTTGCCTGTGTTCACATCGATCTGCTCACCTACCAGGTCGATCTGGCTGCGTCTGCTGAACACTTCCATCATCCCTTTCTTAGCTGCGTTATAATAAAGCGGGTTTCCGGTGAGCCTGCTCAGCTTCCCAAATTCCATCATCAGGGTACCTATTTCGGCAGGGTTATTGATCCCGTCGCGGGTTTTGCCTGTCTGTAAATGAACATAGCGGTAAGGAATACCGGTGGTAGAATGGAAAGCCGGCATGAGTCTTTTACCCAGGTCTTCGGCCAGGGCCAGGAATTTAATATTCCCATCCAGTTCATATGCGGTCAATAAACCGGCAAGCAGGCGGATGGTGATCTCAAAGACCTGCACTTCATTGTCTGAATTGAAATCCAATTTGGAGAGTATAAGTTCCTTTGCCTCACTGGCAGCAGTGTCGAGTCCAAGTAAGGTAAAAGTATCAAATGCGTCCATGGGTGTCATCAGCAGAGAACTCTTATACCAGTTCTTCGGGGTCTTGCTCAGTGGTTTAAGGTCGTCGTAACCCCATGCAAATTTCTTATAGCCATCCCAGGCATGCAATGCAGCCAGTTTCACTTTTTCACAAAGCTGCTGTTTCATCTGTTCTGTGAAGGGTGCATATTCCTGGGCTTCAGCGGCGATCTGAAATAAGGGGAGGAAAAGCAGAATGGACAGTTTCTTCATGGTGTTCTAATGGTCTGCTAATTTAGGGGTAATTATACTAATGGGCATAAAAAAGAGCCCATTGCTGGGCTCTAACTGAATGAATATTTTATCGACTGATCACCACCTGCGGTTACCACCACTGTTGCGTCCACCGGAATATCCACCGCCGGAATTGCTCCTTTCGGTCTTTTCCTTGGCAATGGAAACAGACATGGCACGACCTTCCACTTCCTTGTTATTCAGTCCGGTCATAGCATTGTTAGCTTCTTCATCAGATGCCATTTCCACAAAACCAAATCCGCGAGACCTTCCGGTCTCCCTGTCATTGATGACTTTTGCAGAAGTTACGGTGCCATACTTGGAAAACAGATCATTCAATTCTACATCGCTGGTATTAAAACTCAGGTTCGAAACATACATGTTCATAATAAATAATTAAAAATAAATAATATAAAATACCTATGCAGTAAGGGAGAAAGCAGACTTAGAAGACGAGAAAACTAATACGGAGAAATACTTTGTACAAATTAAATCAATCCTGACTGTGTGCTCACAGCTTTATTACATAATGCAAATATCGTTCAAATAATCAACAATCGGGGATTAATCTTGTTATTGGGATGAAGACAGGTCATAATTTGCCGGATTTTTGTGTTTTATTAACAAAATAATGCAAACCGCTCCTTTACCAATTCCGTTAATTTGTAAAATAGTATCATGATGAAATCAATTGTTGCCACTTGTATCGCTTTAACGGGCTTAATTTCCTGCGCCCAGCCTCAAACTGTAAAGTTACCCTTGGGTATAAAACAAAAGCCTGCAGCCAATGAGGCTATTGCCACTTTTTCAGAAGGTTGTTTTTGGCATGCCGAGATCGTTTATCAGGGACTGGTAGGTGTGCGGGATGCGGTATCCGGATATTGCGGGGGTAAAACCACCAATCCCGATTATGAACAAGTAGCGTCTGGTGAGACCGGTCATGCAGAAACGGTCCAGGTATATTATGACCCGTCAAAGATCAGTTATGAGACCCTGGTGGCCGCTTTTTTTGCCAGCCAGGATCCCACTACGCTTAACAGGCAGGGAAATGATGCGGGTACAGAATACCGCTCAATCGCTTTTTACCGAAATGAAAAAGAGAAGCAGGTTATAGAAGCAGAGATAAAAAGACTTACTGACCTTAAGAAATACCGGAACAGGATCGTTACGGAAGTAGTACCGTTTAAGGTATTCTACCCCGCAGAGGACTATCATCAGGAATATATTTATAACCACCCCGATAATCCTTATGTGCAAAATGTGTCCATACCGGAGTACAATAAATTCAGGGCAACATTCAAAGGGAACTTTAAAAACTAGGTCAAATCTCCCAATAGATATCCACCACCACAAAATTTGTGAATGTGAGAGCTGTTCAGTAATTTTTGTAAGATCAGGCTGTTTTCCTGGAGAATTTGCTGTAGATGAAACCGATAACAGCTCCTACAATAGCACCAATGAGAACCCCGGCAAGTATATCGGCGGTCATTCCTTTCTTGCTCATGATATTTGACCAGCCATACATGGTGGCATCAATTGACAAGTTCATGAAGAAGCAAATTACCCCGCCTGTAACCAGTCCTGATGCAACTGAATTCACGTTGGCTTTTTCAAAGATGTAGGCAAGCAGCGCTCCCCCGCTAAGACTACCGACAGCAAGGTACATGAATTGCATATCGGCCTGGGCCCGGTTAACATTAAGGGCGGTACCCGGATTGTCTTTCATAAAATTCATCAGGAGGTTGCCAAAGATCAGCCAGTCGAGCAGGAAGATAAGGATACCTCCCACAATACTACCAATAAACAATTTTTTGAAGTCCATACGTTAAGTTTTAGTTGAACATTAGATGTAATGATTACAATATAACGCTTAAACTGGGTAATTGCAACAATACAGCCTGTTGTTTATGCACAAACCTTAAACGATGGTTTTAAAAACAGTAAAAATGTTGCGACAGGTCTATTTGTTCCTGTTAAAGGAACGGTCAATTTGTTTGCCAAAAAAATACCCGGCCACTGCACCCGCTGCTGCTCCGGCAATCAGCCAGGTAATGGATGCACCGGCTGCAAAATAGGCGATCCCCAATCCCAGCAGGCCGAAGAAGATTACGGCAACCTTGACCGCGCTTCTTGAATTTTCTGATTTTATCGTATGTGGGGGAATATGCTGTTCGTGATGATGCTTTCTTTTTTTAGATCGTGGCATATTTTTAATTTTGAAATTACGGAGATTTGATCAATATAACAAGTGATGCCAGTTTCATTGCAGTTGTTTTAGTTCCTTCAGGTATTCATACTGGAGGTCTTCATGCAGGCTGGCGATCATACCGGCTGCCTTCCTGACCTGGCTATTTAACATGTTGACGATGATTTGGCTGCCTTGGTACGGTATACCGGACAACCTCAGTTTGCTGCAAAAAAACAACAGCAGCGTGATCGCTGCTTCATCTGAACCCATGTAACGAATATGCTTCATGGTTTGCCGGAGTATCTTCCGCAGGCTTTTCTTCACGAAATAGAGGGAGGAAGTGTTGATCTGGCTGAATTCTTCTTTGATTTCCTTTTTCACTCCATCGATATAGGCTGCTTCATCAAATGCTTCGAACAGAAGATAAGTCAGCAGTTCCTTGTTCTCTTTTTTGAACTTAGCCAGCTTCAGGCAAAGTGCGGCCAGTTGGGGCTGTGACAGATCATTCAGTTCCCGCCTGATTTCCTGAATAGTTGCTGCTTTCATCCTGCTAAAATAAAGGGTTTACAGCTAACCTTTTAACCTGCAGCATATGGACCTGTATATTAAAATTCGTTACATTCATGGCAAAACGGAAAATACATGGCAGGAAAACGGGTCGCGCCCTCACCCATAACCATCCTCATGGTTGTGATCATATTTGCAGCAATTGCCACCTGGCTGGTGCCTGCCGGTCAATATAATACACTAATTTTTAAAGAGAACGAAGGATTTGTGATGAAGACCCCTGAAGGTGATATTTCCCTTCCAGCTACCCAAAAGACCCTCGATAGCCTGGATATCCGAATTCCGCTTGAGAAATTCAGGTCGGGTTCAATCCGTAAACCCGCATCAGTACCAGGCACTTATCACCAGTTGAACAGGAATGGGCAGGGCATTCTGAAAATTCTCCAGGCGCCACTTAAAGGTATATATGACACTATCGACATCATCCTTTTCATTTTGGTGATCGGTGGCTTTATGTATATTTTTCATGAATCAGGCGCCATGGTAAAAGGATTGCGTGTTCTTAGTCATACCATGAAAGGGAAGGAATCCTGGCTGATCATCATCCTTACCTTCCTGTTCTCCTTTGCAGGTGCATCTTATGGAATGGCTGAGGAGGCCCTGGTATTTTATCCAATCATGGTACCGCTTTTCATGGCCGCAGGTTATGATCTTTTGATTCCTGTTGCCGTTATTTTTGCCGGAACACAGCTGGGTACACTTTCTTCATTTACCAATCCTTTCTCTACGATAATCGCCTCCAACGCTGCCGGGGTGAACTGGTCTGAAGGGCTTTACGGTCGTATAGGGATGTTCTTAGTCTCCACTTGCATCACGATCTGGTATATTGTCAGGTATGCCAACCGGGTGAAGAAAGACCCCTCCAGCTCGATCGTTTTCCGGATCGACGGTGTGGTACATTCACCATATGAGGATGCAGTCAGTGCGGATGGCCCTGTCACAAAACTTGACTTACGTACGAAGATGTTACTCCTGC
>JANYAL010000176.1 GCA_025361325.1 Bacteroidota bacterium | reverse complement strand
CCCTCAATCCCCCTGGCTATGGCTTCTTTGGCTATGGATCCGTTTGTTTCAAAACTTAAATCGCCACCGATAAAATCCACTTTTACATCCTTGAGACCTACTTTTTTAAGGTACTTGGTTATGGTTAAAGCGCAGTTTGTGCAATTCATCCCTTCTACTATCCATTCTACTTTTTCCATTCTGCAAAATTATTCTTTACTGCATTCAATGGATTACTAATGAAGGAAAATATCTTTGTATCATGGAGTTAATCTTTGAACTGGAAGATATAGGGAGGGCCGTAAATGCTATTTTGCAGGAGACAGTAGGTAACCCCGTGATTGCCTTGAAGGGAGAAATGGGCTCCGGGAAGACTACGCTGATTCACGCTATATGCAAAGCCATGGGTGTAAAGGATACCGTTTCCAGCCCTACCTACTCCATCATCAATCAGTATGCAGATCAGAAAAGCCAACCCGTGTATCATATGGACATTTACCGTTTGAAGGATGAACTTGAAGCCATTCATGCCGGTGTAGAGGATTGTCTTTATTCAGGCCATACATGTTTCGTGGAATGGCCTGAAAAGATCGCCGCTTTGCTTCCCCCAAGCACCCTGTTTCTTTCACTGGCCTTTATCAATACAAATGCTAGAAAGCTGCAAATAAAAATGTAAATTGTAACTGCGGGAGCCTAAATGGCTTACACTATTGAATTTCAATTTGTTTTAACTATGGCAATATCAAAACCCTATGTCTCTTCATCGTTCAGTTATGAAACCCTTGAGGAGACCTTGGATATCAAACCCAAAGGAACTTCATTGCTGATCGGTATCCCAAAGGAGAATTCTTTCAATGAGAATAGGATAGCGCTTACACCTGAAGCGGTGGGGGTTATGGTAGCCAACGGACACCTTGTGGTGGTGGAAACAAAGGCAGGAGATGGAGCCAGTTATAATGACAAGGATTACAGTGATGCTGGTGCTAAGATCGCTTATGATAAAAAGGAGGTATTTGAGTGCGACATACTGGTTAAAAGTGCTCCCGTGAGTGAAGCGGACTGCGAATTGCTGAAGCTCAATCAATATATCATCTCACCCATACACCTGGCCGTAATGAAACGCGAGATCCTGAAGAAGATGATGGACAAACGGATCACAGCATTGAGCTTCGAGAACCTGAAAGATGACAGCGGGCATAATCCAATCGTACGAAGTATGAGTGAGATTGCCGGGAGCGCGGTGATGTTGATTGCCGGCCAGTATTTAAGCAATGCAAATAATGGGAAAGGCGTACTGGTAGGGGGTATAAGTGGTATTCCGCCAACAAAAGTGATTATTATCGGTGCCGGGATTGTTGGGGAGTATGCGGCACGGACAGCCCTGGCAATGGGTGCAAGCGTGAAGATATTCGACAATAGTATCTACCGACTCAAAAGGCTGCAGAACAATATCGGTGGCAGATTGTGGACTTCTGTTATAGAACCCAAAATTCTGGCCAAGCAGTTAAAAACATGTGATGTGGCAGTGGGTGCCTTAAGCAGTACCGGGGGACGGACACCGATTGTGGTTAGCGAGGAGATGGTAAGCAATATGCGTCCAGGAAGTGTTATAGTGGATGTTAGCATTGACCGGGGTGGGTGTTTCGAAACCAGCGAAGTCACTTCCCATGAGAAACCAGTATTCCTAAAATATTATGTGATCCATTATTGTGTGCCCAATATTCCCAGCGGATTTGCCCGCACGGCTTCCCAGGCTATCAGCAATGTGCTAATGCCGCTACTTCTGGAAACTGCGGAAGACGGTGGTATTGATAACGTGATCTGGTATAAGATAAATATCCGGAGCGGCATCTATTTGTTCAAGGGGAGTTTGACCAACTTTTACCTGAGTGAACGCTTTGATCTAAAATACACCGACCTCAATTTGCTGATCGCGAGCAAGAGATGACAATTCATCCATTCATTTTATACTTTTCCATTTCTATGACCTCTTCACAAAAATGATATTCCTGTGAATTGTTGCTGCTCACGATCACCAGTTTGTCTTTGGTAAAATTGGTGATGAGTTCATGATACAAAGCAACTCCTTCTGCATCTAGGTTTGTGGTTGGTTCATCCAGAAAAAGTACCGGGGTATTGCTGAAAAAGGCCAGCGCCAGTTTTAACCGTTGTTTCATTCCACTGCTGTAATACCGAACTTGTTTATCGGCATCGGCGGAAAGTTGTATTAGCTCCAAGGCCCTTTCATTGCTTACATTTAATAGTTTGAATGAGCGGTGAAAGGATAATATCTCATTGGCCGTCATCTCTTCGATAAGTTCCAGGTAAGGAGCAGCCATGGAAATGTGTTTATATTGATCATTTTCCGGGCACTGAAAACTCGGCATCTGGTATTGTACCCTACCTTCATTGTAGGTCAGTGAACCTGCTATCACCTGCAAAAGCGTTGATTTGCCCGAACCATTGGCCCCGGTAATGGCATAGCATTTACCGGAATCAAATACATGACTTATATGCCGGAATATCCATTCGTGGTTGAAACGTTTTCCGGTATCTGTCAGTATGATCTGCATGGGGGTAAATCGCTATATTTGCGGCGGCTTTATTCGTCATCCGTGCTGCCTTTTGTGAAGCGCTTGATGATGCCCCGCCCGCTATCGCGTATAAAGGTCACAATCTCATCCCGTTCATCAGTTGCGGGTAATTCCTCTTCGATAAAATTGAGCGCCTGCGATGTGTTCATGCCTTTGTTGTAAATGATCCGGTATATGTCAAGAATGTGATTAATGCGCTCCAGCGAGAATCCCTTGCGTTTTAGACCTACTGAATTAACGCCTGCATAACTGAGTGGTGTACGACCCGCTTTGATATAGGGAGGAACATCCTTGCTTACCAGTGATCCTCCTGCAATGAATGCATACTGGCCGATCTGAACGAACTGGTGCACCGCGCACATGCCGGCTAGGATGGCATTATCGCCCAATGTCACATGCCCGGCCATCTGGGTGTTATTGCTCATAATGCAGTTATTGCCAACAATACAATCATGTGCAATATGGCTATAAGCCATAATAAGGCAGTTGTTGCCCACTTTGGTGGTCCACTTGTCCTTGCTTCCCCGGTTCACTGTAACAAATTCCCGTATGGTTGTGTAATCCCCAATCTCCACGGTGGTCTGTTCGCCGTCATATTTCAGATCCTGCGGGATGGCTGCAATTACAGCTCCAGGGAATATGCGGCAGTTCTTGCCGATCCTGGCGCCCTCCATGATGGTGACATTACTGCCAATCCAGGTGCCGTCACCTATCTCTACATTCTGGTGAATGACACTGAATGGATCGACCTTCACATTGGTTGCCAGTTTGGCATTGGGGTGTATATATGTATGCGGATGAATCATCTATTGGTAAATTAGCAAATCTGCAGATTGTTTTATAAATATTTATATTTACGTTCTCTTCACCAGTTGAGCAGTCATATCTGCTTCTGCACACAATTTATTGCCGACATACACGCTTCCTTTCATTACACAAATCCCCCTACGGATGGGCTCAGTGAGTTCCATTCTCAGGATCATGGTATCTCCTGGTACCACTTTTTGTTTGAATTTGCAGTTATCAATTTTCAGAAAATAGGTATCATATTGTCCCTCGGGCATGGAATTGATACAAAGGATACCGCCTGTCTGTGCCAGAGCTTCTATCTGCAATACGCCGGGCATTACCGGGTTACCCGGAAAATGGCCCTGGAAAAAGAATTCATTGAACGTTACATTCTTTATGCCCACGATCTGTTTATCAGATAACTCAATGATCTTGTCAACAAATAGGAAGGGATACCGGTGCGGCAGTGTCTTTTCGATCTGTTGCTGTGTATATACCGGCTCCTGGTTGGGGTTGTAAACCGGGATATCCTTAGTGTGTTTATTCTTTTTGATGTATTGCTTGATCTTTATTGCAAATTCAACATTACTACTATGGCCAGGGCGGTTGGCAATGATATGGGCCTTGATTGGATAACCGATAAGGGCAAGATCGCCCACTACATCCAGTAATTTATGGCGTGCGGGTTCATTGGGAAAACGAAGTTCCAGATTATTGAGATAGCCCTCGCTTTTGACCTCTACTTTGCTTCTGCCGAATGCCTTTGCGAGCCTGCTCATCTCCTCATCAGTGACAGGGCGGTCCACCACCACAATGGCATTGTTGATATCGCCACCCTTTACAAGGTTATTATCAATCAGCATTTCCAGTTCATGCAAAAAGCAAAAGGTCCGGCAGGGAGCGATCTCTGCCTGGAATTCCTTCATGGATTTAAGGCTGGCATGTTGTGTACCCAGCACAGGGCTGTTAAAATCTATAAGGGTAGTGATTTGATAATTGGTAGCAGGAAGAGCAGTCATTTCAACCCGCTTTACATCATCATAATGCGAGATATTCGTATCGATGGAATACCATGCTTTTGCTGCATCCTGTTCCAGTACCCCCGTACTTTCAATGATCTCAACAAATGGTTCGCTGCTTCCGTCAATTATAGGGATCTCAGGTCCTGTCAGTTCTACCAGGCAATTATCAACTCCCATACCTACCAATGCGGCCAGTATATGCTCAACGGTACTTACTTTGGCTTCTCCCTTTTCAAGGGTGGTGCCCCTGGAAGTATCCGTTACCAGGTCACAATCAGCTTTTATAACAGGTGATCCGGGGAGATCCATCCGCTGGAACTGGAATCCAAAACCAGGATTGGCAGGTTTTAATGTCATATCCACATTAATCCCCGTATGAAGGCCAGTACCCGATATACTTACTGACTTTGAAAGCGTATGTTGTTTATCTGGATTAAAGTTTTTATCCATACATTATTCCAAATTTAGTTTGCAAAGGTATTTTAAATTTAAGTGAGTTACGTCTTTTGTAAAAAATCAAGAAGATAGGACGCATCAGAACTGAAACTGAAAACTTCCAAAGACGCCAAACCTGGATGACCTGATGTCGTTGGGTGTAGAAGGTAAAAGACGCCATACGAGGTCTACCCGAAAAATCTTCAGGATATTATCTATACCTGTACCCATTTCCATATAGGTCTTCCCGTTCAGCGATTTAAATGTACCGGCGGCATTATTGATCGTCTGGTTCTCAGCACTGAGCGAACCCCATAATGCCTTGGCATTCCAGAACTGCCGCCATTTCAATTTACGCGTAAACGGTATGAAACGGAACAGGCCTGAGCCTACATTATGCTCCAGGTTTATTCCGGCATATTTGTCACTGAGGTATTCAAAACGGTTCATCAGGTTAAGCGATGAAGGATAGTAATAATTGAGATCATTGCCTGCATGGTTCTCCAGGAAGGTAAAAGGCAAAGCGCCATTTATCTTTCCGGCATAGGCCTTATAAGATAAAGTACCATATGGTGAGATCTTTACGTTATCATGCACGGAGGCAGATATCCTGGTATAACTGTAGGCACTGTTCATGACACCAGGGAATCCCTTTGCCAGTATCATTTCCACAATAGGATAGGGGCTCCCCAAGGTATATCTGAAATAGTCACCCTCCACGAATTTCTCCAGATAAGCAAAACGTAAACGCAATGCCACTTCAAAATTGGTAAGTGAATTGCCACTGCTTACCGGGAATGAGGATTTGACTGGTAGGTTCTTCAATGGATCGAATTGCAGGTGGGTAAAGAACCATTCCGTAGAGAAACCTTTTCCCAATTCCCGGTATAATTCTAATCTTGTATCCTTCACCTGAATAAATTTTCGGCTGGTACTTGGTTTTCGAAGTAAGAAGGAGAATAAATTGTCCTGGCTTACCTCACCATACTGGGTGATGCCGTTATCAATATCATCAGAATAGGAAAAATGGATCCGTGTCCGTTTGGGTTTCCGGCTAAGGATCCAGTACCCTTCCGCTTTCCCTTTGAATTTATTGTCAAGCGTGCCGTAAGCCAGGTAACCGTGGAGGTAGATGTCCTTACTGAACTTTGTATTGTTTCCCAGGTCGAACCGGAACCTGGTACCTTCCCAGGAACTGCTGCTTATCCAGTTGTACCAGGGGCCGATTTCAAAATAACCGATATTACGATAACCTGTACCCAGAAATCTCAAAGTCTTTTGAAGCTTCTTGAACTTAGGCATCTCCAGTAGTTTGTCGATGGCGAAATAGATGGCCTTCTCATTCACAGAAAGGCTGTCATGCCGGATCGTTTTCCAGTACGCATCATTCTTTTCGTTTACATTCGGTTCGATTCTGATCACTTCCTGTATCGGCTGTTTTCTGAACAGGTTGGTGATGGAGTCGTTATTGATGATAATGTTTCGGTAAGAGGTCGTCTTTCTGCCGATGAAAGTGAGTGTATGCTTTCCCAGCAGTTTGAAATCCGCAAAGAATTTATCCCGGTTCAGAAAATAGACGGAATCATTGATCGGCAGGAATTCCTGGAATACACTGATGCGGTCGATATAATTGATATTGGCCTCCTTGCCCAGGTAAAGGGATATCTTCTGGATCTGGTAGGTCTTGTCGAGTACCCAGGCATCCCCTTCAAAAGTATTCTGCCCGGCCCGTTTAGGCCTAAATACAAAATGAAGCAACCTTCTTTTATCAGCTAAATATTGCGTATCAGGTACGGAAAAAATATAATAGGTATCCGCATTATCATTGAAAGGACTTATGAAATCCTTGTCTATGACGATCACAAAATTGTTGTAGATGTTCACATTCTGGTCCATCACACCCATGAAGCGGCTGATACTCTCATTCTTGAATCCTTTCTGGTTGCTGGCTTTGATGTTCTCAAAGAATTTCTTCGGTTCATGCTGGTAGGCATAATCACTCATGTTCTCCAGCAGGTAGGCGGGTAGAAAGGGGACCTTTTCGGAAGTGCTGTCAATATGGTCGAAAATGAAGGAGAAGGGTTTCAGGATGAAATTCCGCTTGGCTTTGTATGCATTGAAATTCTTCAGGTCGATCTCTAGTTTATTATAAGCCTCATACCCGAAGTTGGTGAGATTGTACCGGTTATAGAACTTCTTTTTGCTCATGATCTTCCTCCACAGGAAGAGCCCCTTGTTGAATTTCGACTTGATGATCACCTCGTTTGTTGCACCCCCCCTTTCCAATTGAATGATCAGCCTTTTCCCATTGGCGAATGCATCAACGGGTATCTTCATCAATGCGTACCCCACATAACTGATCACCAGCGTATCGCGAACCTTCTGACTGAACTGGAAGGAAAAATTACCGGCGCTGTCAGAGGTCTTGCCGATACCTGACCTTGTAAAATATACAGAGGCATAGCTGACCGGCTCTTTCGTATGTGCATCCTGTATGGTGCCGGAAAGGAGGATATCCTGTGACCGGACCTCTGCCCCGCAAAAAAGGAAAAAGGTAAAAAGCAGTTGTTTCAAATGAAAACTCAACTTGTATGATTAATTTTTCAGTAATTGGTCAAGGCAGACCTATGGCGGTAAATGTAGTTCAACTTCTCCTCAGCAATTACTTACCGGATGTTAATGTTGCTATTAATTTTTCCAATGCCGCCACTTTCTTTTCCAGTTCAGGGAGATTGCGTAGCGCAACCTGGCTTCTGAGTGCGGCAGTATAATCAAAGGCAGGGGAGCCGGTGACCGATGTATTAGGGGTCTTGATTGATTTGCTTACGCCACTCTGTGCATTTATTTTTGTTCCGTCGGCAATTTGTAAATGACCTACTATACCTGCCTGGCCACCAATCATTACATTGTTTCCCACTTTGGTGCTTCCGCTTATGCCCGACTGGGCGGCGATGACGGAATTGGTACCGATCTCCACATTGTGAGCAATCTGTAACAGGTTATCCAGTTTGGCGCCTGCCCGGATGAGCGTGCTGCCAATGGTAGCCCGGTCAATCGTGGAATTGGCACCGATCTCCACACCATTCTCAATAATTACGTTGCCGATCTGTGGAACCTTACGAAAAGTTCCATCTGACTGAGGGGCAAAACCAAAGCCATCGCTGCCGATGACCGTGCCGGCATGTATGGTCACATTCTTACCAATTACACAGTTATGGTAGATCTTTACCCCCGGATGTATGACGGTGTTTTCACCTACAATGACCTGGTTGCCCAGGAAGACCCCGGGGTAGATCTTCACACCATCAGCAACCACCACCTGTTCACCCAGATAGGCAAAGGCCCCGATGAATACATTTTCGCCGGTCTTTGCAGTTGCATCAATATATACAGGCTGCTGTATTCCGCTCAATTGTTTCCTTTCCAGGTGCTGGTAGGTGTCAAGCAGGCGGGCAAAAGCAGTATAGGCGTCAGGTACACGTATCAGGGTGGCCAAGACAGCCTGTTTCAACTCCTGGTTCTCATTGATGATGATGATGGAAGC
>JANYAL010000170.1 GCA_025361325.1 Bacteroidota bacterium | reverse complement strand
ATCTTTCTGCATGAACGTAAGAACTTCATTCAGGCCGTGGCCCATGCCACCGGATTTACGGAAGACACGTATACCGGCATTGAATTCGACCTGGACAGTGTGGAACATGCCCTGAGCAGTGATTGCACCCCATGTGGCATCTCAGTGCTGCATGCCAGGCAATATATGAATTTCACGGCAACCGATTCTAAAGTGGCATACCTGCATATCTGTGAAGGCGCCACGCAGTTGTCCGACGGCAGGAGGGAGGAGAACACCGGTAAACTGATCAGCTACCTGGTGAGTGATTTCGTGAAGGCGAATACCCAGTATTAATACACTTAAAACATATAAGCCATGCCATTGACAGTTGAAGACCGGCAAGCGATCTTTGATTCCATCAGAGCCGTGTTACAGAAACAAAGTCCGCCCATGGTGGTTAGTAAGGACAAAGCGGGTGTCTTTGAATTGATGGGCAATAAACCCGTACCTTATGGCAGTAAGAAAACCATTGTACCAGGTATGTATTTTTCCTCGGTGGTGGCCCGCAAGGACATGATCAGTTTCTATTTCTTCCCAATCTATTATCATACCGATGATTTCATTGACCTTATCCCTACCCTGGCAAAATGCCTGAAGGGTAAGACCTGCTTCAATTTCAAGAAACCCGAACAGGTGCATGTGAAAGAACTGAATGCATTATTAAAGAAAGGGGCTGAGGCCTGGAAGAAACTGGGATATATGAAATAAGGTGGAGGGTTCTTACGCAAAGCCACTCATTTCACGCGGGGCACTGATTATCATTGCAGGGTTGTATTCTCTTTGTGCCCTTGCCGGAACAATCATTTAAGCTGATCTGCCAGTTCTTTTTCTGTGGCGATGCCATCCCTACGCCAGCTTTGTTTTCCGTTTTTGAAAACGATGAATACCGGTAATGCGGTAACAGTATATGCTTTCACCAGGTCCTGGTCATTTCCACCATCCACTTTTACCAGGGTATATTTTCCCGGATTGTTAGCCTGCAGGCTTTTTAATACCGGCTCCATGGCCTTGCATGGCGGACACCAGGGTGCACCAAAATCCACGAGTACGGTTCCGTGTACCTGTATGATTGTATGAAAGACTTCCAGGCTCATCTGCGGGGCGTTGGAACTGCCTTCCAGTGGCTTATCAGCAGCTTTCCAGGCATTGATTCCTCCTTGCAGTTCATACACTGCAGTATAACCCATGCTTCTCATTTTAACAGCGGCAGCTGCACTTCTGCCACCGGCCAGGCAATACACATAAACCGGTTTAGTTTTGTCGACGTAAGAGATCCTTCGGTTGAACTCCGTTTTATCATTCCAGTCGGACTGCAGGGCATTACTGATATGACCCAATGCATATTCACCCGGGGTTCTTACATCCAGCAATTGGGTAGAAGCATTGTTCATTACCGCTTTTTCAAACTCATCGGGTGTAAGGCTGGTCTTGGTCTGGGCGGTACAGGAAAAGGTATAAGCTGTTATCAGGAGATAGGAGAGCAGGTTCAGGAAGACTTTCATACTAAAGGTTTTTTTCAAATTTACTTCAATAACCGTTTCAATTCTTCCGCAGATACGGTCAGTAGTTTTGCTTTCGGCAGTCGCCGGGTGAGTTCCCTCCAGTTTGAATCCTGCTTATATATCTTCTGCAGCATAGGAACTGCTTCATTCATTTTCTTATTATTAGCCAGGGTAATAGCTGTCCAGTACTGCATTTCCAGGTTCTTCGGGAACATTTTCATGGCAGCCCCGTATTGTATCATAGCGCCCAACATGTCATTTTTTTCTGTGGCCAGGTCACCTTTATCCATATATTCATAGGCACGGTAGAGGCGGAGTAAACGATCCAGTTCTGCCAACGGAAGCTCATTATCGTCCACCCGCAGGTCTATCAGCCGGTCATTCCAGGGCTGTCCGCTGCTTTTGCCTGCAACCACCAGCAGGGCAGCAGATTGTTTACCCCGTATATCTCCGCCGGCTGCCTGTGCGGCATTAAGTGCAAGCAGGACCCTTTCAGCAAGGGGTTTCCCCACACTGGCTTCGAATGCTTTGGCCATGCCCGGGCATACCGTATTGTTCAACATCATATTGCTCTGTACCGAAAAGTTTTTGCCGACTTTATGTACGGCATGGTTGATGCAATTCTTGCCTGTAAAAGCATTCACATTACCTTGTACATCAATCATAGCTACCTGCCTGACCTCTCTTCCTTCATCCAGGGCTAAGAGCGATGCCAGGGCTTCGGGAGCAGTCTTACCCTGCTTCATCAGTTCAAGTCCTTTTGGCCCATAGCTTTTATTTACGAAAGATTGGGTGGCTACCACGCCCACACCTGCTTCGCCCCAGGGAACGGCAGTACCCACACTGAACCAGTGGCTTTGCACCCCAACTGCCATTTCACCCGTTTGGGGGTCCCGGGCAATGATTGAGAAAGTATGGGCAAAGGGCTGTTCCCTGTCAAAGAACTGAGCCCTTGTGTCTTTTGTGAATAGCATTACAAGAATTGAAACTATTGTTAATTTCTTCATAGTTTTTATTTTACCTAAGCTACAAACAAAAAGCCATTCAGTATATGAATGGCTTTAAGCAGGCAGTTGCGATAATTTTTATTTTGCAGGTATGTCTTTCAGGTAATCCGTGCTGCTGAAACCCTCGGTACCTTCTTCACTTTTGATGAAATACCAGCCGTTGAACATCTTTTTAATCAGTTTCACTTTGGATTCATGTGCCGCTTTTCCTACGATGTCATATTCGGTTCCCGGACCACTGCGAATATTAAGGCTTGAACTTTCTGTAGCCACCTCCATAAAGATATTCTTTGCAGTCATATCTTCTATTTGAAGGTAATTCTTGATTTCTGTCACCCCGGGTGCCCCCTTCAGGGCTGCCAGGGCTTTAACGCCACTGTCGAAATCAGCTACGGTTCCACTAACAGAGAGAACTCCGTTTTCATTAGCTACTTTCAGGTCGGGTATAGAAACACCTGCTGCAGTAACGAGGTCAGCAAAAGAAGACTGTGCAGCT
>JANYAL010000165.1 GCA_025361325.1 Bacteroidota bacterium | reverse complement strand
CTATCCCAACTACTCATCTTACAACCCAACTTATTCCAATACACCTTTCGGTCAGCTGACTGGTAAGTTGCCTTCAAGGGTGGCAGTATCACCCCGCCTTGGCTTTAATTTTGATGTGAATGGCGATCAGTCCTTTGTTATCCGTGGCGGGACCGGTGTTTTCACGGGCAAAATACCTTTTGCATGGTATGGATATGCCTATACATTAAATGGTGGGACTTATGGAAATATTGACTGGAATGGCCCTGCAGCTGGTCAAACAGTACCGCTTGCGATCAATTATCAGGGTTTAAAAGATACCGTAACCAAATATGGCGGTGCCTCCAGGAGCAGTACCCGTGAGATCGATGTATTTGACAATAATTTCAAATTACCATCAGTATGGAGAAGCAGTATTGCCTTTGACTTTAAATTTGGCAAGGGATATAAATTCACTGCTGACGTCCTGTATACAAAGACCATTTTTGACGTTAAGTATGAGCAGATCAACCTGAAAGATTCAGTGGCTTATTTCAGCACAGGCCCAACCCAAACACCCGTTTATGTTGGAGGTAAGTATAATGGTGCCTACTCAAATGTTTATCATCTGACCAATACAAGTGAAGGGTATCGCTATAATCTGACTGCACAGCTTTCCAAGGTTACCAATGATATCAAAGTTGGAAAGCACTTGCTGAATATGAACTGGAGCGTTGCCTATACATATGGAGTGAGTAAGGATGTCACGAATGGTATCCGCAATTCATGGGAAAGCAGTTACAATGTTAACCCGGCCATTACGCCCAGCAACTCTACTTTGGCATATTCCAATTTCGACCTGCGTAACCGTGTTGTGGCAACATTGTCCGGCAATTTCCATTGGAACCCGTACAATACCACATCGCTTTCCTTCTTCTATGCAGGTGTTTCAGGAAGCCCCTACAGCCTGGTTTATCAATCAGCTCCGTTCGGTTCAGGCACCAACGCAGCACTTCCTTATATTCCCGTTACGCAGTCTGACATTAATCTGAAAGACAACGGAACCTATACTGCTGCACAGCAATGGGATGATCTGAATAAATTCATTTACAGTGATAAATATCTGCAAACCCGTCGCGGTGAATATGCTGAACGTAATGGAATGCGTACACCCGGTAACAGTGACCTGGATATGAGGCTAATGCATGAATTCAGGTTGAGTAAAACAAATCCCTCAAATACTTTGCAGATCAGTTTTGACCTTTTCAATGTATTGAATCTGCTTAACAACGAATGGGGACGTGTTAGTTTTGTGACCAACTTGAATAACTATACAGTCAACTTCCTGAAATTCGTGGCCGATGCAAATGGAAAGAGCCCCGGAGCCCCGTCAACAGGATATATACCAACATTCAATTTTGTAAAACCAACGGGTGTAGGTGGGCATTATTATACCCTGGATCCAATCAACAGCCGCTGGCAGGGTCAGTTCGGGATCAAGTATACTTTCTAAACATATTAATTTACCTGATCAACTATTGCAAAATCACTGTTCAAATGAACAGTGATTTTTTTTGATAACATACTCATAATCATTCAGTAATCATGCCTTAACATAGAAGTTTGATATTGCAATTCGATTTATAGCAATACAATCGTACAAAAGATTTTCTTAAGCAAATAGCAAGTTCTCATGCTATGCCACCTTTAGTCTTATTGGTGGCATTTTTTGTTAATATCCCTTACTGTTTCAATTATGAAAGATTGATGAACAACACATTTAGTTAACAGGTTTATCCACATATTTGAAAATCAAAAAATTAGCTCTATTTTGGATTTCCTTATTAAGAATCACCTAATCATTTAAACTTTATTTATTATGAAATGGGTCAATGTAAGCAATGGGTATTCAGGTGATCAGTATGAACTTTGGAAAGATGACAAGAAACTGGTGAGCCTTTCAATCAGCAACCACACGAAGACCACCCGGATAGAATGCGCAGACGACAAACGTCTTTTTTTTATTGAAAAAAAGGGGTTCCTGAACAGCCGGACCGTGATAAAGAATGAATACGGCATCCTTGTTGGAGAAGTACTGGGGGAAACGAGAGAAGCTGAAAAAGGCATCATTGAAATGGATGGTAAAAGATATGAATACTCCATCAACGAGAAAACAAATGGGGAGTTGGTCATTTCCGAAGAGAATAGCGATAACCCGCTGGTAAGCTGCAGCCTCTCCTCCGATAATGACGAAGAAGCGGCAGTTGCAAAGAAATTCAAATCATTGCATGATACAAAATACCCCTGTTTGCTCATGGCCCTTTGCTGGTATCTGCTTAAACCGGCAGGTAAAGAAATGGAAAGAGTAACTTGACAGTAAATCTCTTTAACGCATCAGTAATGGTAGCATAATAATTTGGTAATACCGGGAATGGACCTTTGCTAAACCCCGGGAATGAAGATCCTATTTAC
>JANYAL010000158.1 GCA_025361325.1 Bacteroidota bacterium | reverse complement strand
GTTGAAGGAACGCATCAGGCTCATCATGCCATTGGAAGCAAAGAACAGGGCCAGAATAAGACCGAAGGACAGTAAACTGACTACAGGGGTATGCAAGAATGTATTGTCTATGAAGGATATGATGTTCTTGTTGTAGTTGTCTGCTGGGATCATGTCCCTGATGAGAAAAGTAAGCTGTTTCTGAAGATCTCCTTTCCTGATAAAGGGAAGCTGTGGGATAAGGGTGAAAATGAATAAGAAGGATGGCGGCACGGCCATTACAAAATTATAGGCAACAGCGGAGGCACGTTCGGTGAGTCCGACAGTTTTGACCTGCTGGAAAAAGAACCTGACCACATCATACAGGGGCACCCCTTCAAAACCCGGTAAATACAGTCTCTTGCTTTTACGGATGATAAAAGCTGCTGGCGGTGAGGTGATGAAGTTGCGGCCCAGCCTTGTCATGAACGGAGTTTAGAGTTTTATTTTTTTTAAATATAAAAGTAAGTAAGGTTAAAATAGCTTTTCGAATATAGTATAACCGTTCAGCCTTTTAACATTTAAACTATTGGTAAGTATAATACCCGGGATAACCTGTCACTTGATATTTATACTGTCCAGGAACCGTTGATAATTTCTGGCATTGACCTGGTGTTCCTGGAAAGAACTGGTGAAATTTGACAGTCCGGACCAGTCGGGCCTGGCCACAAAGAACAGGTAATTGGTCTTTGGTGCATCCAGCACCGCATCAATTGTTTTAGAAGAAGGGGTGCAAATGGGCCCCGGGGGCAGCCCTTTTACATAATAGGTGTTAAAGGGCGAAGCGGAACAAGCATCAATATTCGACTTATGGATTCTTTTGAGACCGAAATTTTTAAGTGCGAATTTAATAGTTGGATCGGCTTCCAGTCTTTGCCCGGCACTGATGCGGTTCATATATACACTGGCAATCTTGCCCTTATCCTCCTCTTTGTTCGTTTCTTCTTCCACTATACTCGCCAAAGTATATACCTGTTCGGGGGTTAAATGCATGGCCTCTGCTTTTTCTATCCTGACCTCGGTCCAGAATTTATCTTTCTCAGTGTTCAATTTCCTGAAGATCTTTGATGGGGAAGAGTTCCAGTATATACTGTAGGTATTGGGTATTACGGCTGTCATAGCTGTGTACCTGTCCAGTCCGAATGTCCGTAAAGAATCTTCGTTGTCGAGCAGGCTCCTCATAGCGGCGGAGTCCGTTTCAAAATTGGCGGCTATCCTGGAAGCCAGGTCTTCCCGGGTGCGCAGTTTGGTGATGGTGAAATTGACGGGAGACTGTTTTCCGGAGCGTAGCATCCGCACCAGGCTGTATATACTCATACCGTTCCGGACCTCAAAGCGTCCTGCTTTGATCGCATTGGGATATTTTGCCTGTTTGGCAAGACGGTCAAAGAAGAATTCACTGCTAATGATATCCTGATCCAACAATGCCTGTTTCACCTCCTGGAAGCTGCTTCCTGTCTTGATATAAAAATATTTACCGGCGGGTGCATGAACCGTTGGCCCGAATATCTTCCATGCTATAAAACTCGCAGCACAGAGCAGGATAAGTACAATGGCGTAAAAGATCCTCTTTTTCATTTTACTGATTTGCCGTTTTAAAGCAGATGGTTTGAAAGGTTAAACGCAAAGTAAAATAAAAAACCCCGTCATGGGCAGACGGGGCTATGAATATTTTGTGAAACGTTTAATGTTTGCCCGTATCGGTAGAAACGGGTTTGGTATCTGTATTCTTTACCGGTGCAGTGGTTTTTTTGGATTGAGGGGCAACATTTTCCATCAGTTCCTTGTTGGGGGATGCGTTGCCGGTCTTGGGAATGAAAGCGGGCGATAAGAGACAAAGCACACCTACGATGGCTGCAAACAGCCAGGTGCCTTTTTCAAGTACATCCGTAGTTTGTTTAACCCCCATCAGTTGGTTCCCGAATCCGCCGAAACTAGAAGAAAGTCCGCCCCCCTTGGGATTTTGTATCAAAACGATCAACCCAAGTATTACTGAAGCGATGATTACTAAAATTCCAAATAAGATCAGCATATCACATTTCTTTTAGATGTTCAATTTTGGCTGCAAAGTAAGCGCTTTTGGAGGGATCGAGCAAACTTAATTTCTGGTATAATTCCAGGGCCCTGCCCGTTTTTCCCTGTTTAGCAAGCACTTCTGCCATAGATTCAGTTAGTATTTCTTCGGATGCATTGCTTTTTTCTGCCAGGGTTTGGATATTCGTGTTCACAGCCATCGCAGCTGGCTCTTTAAATCCACCCGGTATTGAAGCCGAAAGGTCTTCTGCTTCCCCCGAAACGTGTAGTCGCTTCATGGTCTTCAGCCATTCGGTAAAACTTTTAAGCTGTTTACCCAGTTTATCAGTGGCCATCACCTCAGTATTCAGCTTAATTCCCTGTGAGGCAAAGTAATCAACCAGGTGCATAGGCTCAAAGGAAAATTGATCCGTTTTCTCTAAACTGATTTCATTCCTATCATTCGATCTGGCGGTCAAGGTGGTTATGTCATTTTTAATACAAGCAACACGATCCTTAGTATCAGAATTTTCAGCCACTTGTATTGTCTCAGATATTTCTGTAGGTACAGCCTGTGTTTCCATAACCGCTCCTTCCTTTTTTGTCAATTGAAAATTAAGCCAGTATGGATTATCAAAAAAGAGTAATGTCCTTGCAGCCTGGTTGTCATAGGCTTCGGATCCTTTCGGTGTTAATTTCAAGAGATAATACTGTGCAAGCGAAAAACCGGGATGATCCTTTGCTAGCTGCTCTAGAAGATTCATTGAACCCTGGTCGGAGCTGTTCATTTTGAACAATAATGAAAATAAGGCCTCCTGGTGCATAGTTCAAAAATAGGGTAAGTTTTTTAATTTAAATGGTGAAGGGCAAAGGGTAAATAGTGATTCGTGAAAGGCTGTTGAAATCTTGAATTGCTTAAACAGTATCAGGCATACAGTCTCCAAAGATCACCAGTTTGAAAATATCTTGTTGAATATAGCATCCACAAGGCTTTTGACCATTTCGGTATTCAGGGATGCTTCGGCCTGGGAAAGGCTTTGACTGGCAGGGAAATCGAAGTTGCTCGATACATCTGTCTCGAAATTCTTTTTTTCATCAAGGGTATTTCTAAATATTAAGTGGAATACGACCGAGAGTCGGTTGGTACTTGCATTATTGTTGGTGATACCACTGGTACTGGTGTAATACTGGGAAACAAAACCATTGATATCATAGTGAGCATCGTCATTATTAGTCTGGCGGAGCCGGGTGGTGCCAATGATCTTCTGTTTCAGTTTTTCGGTCAACTGCGGACTGAGCTGGGGATTCACATATGTAGCTTTGTTTTCCAGGTAATTTACCCGGAATGTTTTAACTTCCGGCGGTATCGGCGATGTGTCCTTGAAACCGTATTTGCAGGTGGAATATGTAAATACTACCATGAAAAAAAAGCAGACAGCTAAACGCCATCCGCCAACGGTAAACTGCCAACTCCCAACTGTTTTATTCTTCAATATCATATTCTTTCAATTTACGGTAAAGTGTCCTTTCACTGATTCCCAGGTCGAGTGAAGCATCCTTGCGTTTGCCCTTATGTTTCTTCAGCGCTTTTATGATGAGTTCTTTTTCCTTATCCACGATGCTTAATGACTCTTCTATATCCTCATGATGTTGAATATCATTGTTGCTTTGAGAAAGTAGTACATGTTGGGATGAAATGGATGAGGGGGAAAGCGGGTTGAATTCATTCATGGCATTGTCTGAACTGAATACCTGGCTATGTTTTGCCAGGGAAGGGTTCTGAAGCAGGTCGAAGAAAATCTTCTTCAGTTCATTCACATCCTTCTTCATATCGAAGAACAGTTTGTATAGGATATCCCTTTCGTTTGCGAATTCCGACTGGCTTACCACGCCCTTACCACCTGCCAGAATGGGTAACCTGGAGTAATTATGTTCCGGTAAGAAGCTTTTCAACAGCGGTCCGGTTATAACCTTTTCTTTGCTCAATACGGAGATCTGCTCTGCTATATTTTTCAATTCGCGCACATTACCGGGCCAGGGATAGTTGATCAGTACACTCTTTGCTTCCTCATCCAGCTGCACAGGAGTTGCTTTATAGCGGTCGGCAAAATCCGTTACGAATTTCCGGAAGAGCAGGGGAATGTCTTCTTTCCTGTCACGCAGGGCAGGTACCCGTATCGGTACCGTGTTTAGCCTGTAATACAGGTCCTCTCTGAATTTATTGGTCTGGGTAAACTCTATGAGTTCCTTGTTGGTGGCTGCAATGACCCTTACGTCGGTCTTTTGTACCTTGCTGCTTCCCACCCGGATATATTCGCCTGCTTCCAGAACACGCAATAAACGGGCCTGTGTGCCCAAGGGCAATTCTCCGATTTCATCCAGGAAGATGGTGCCGCCATTCACAGTCTCAAAATATCCCTTACGGCTGTCCACAGCCCCTGTAAAGGAACCTTTTTCATGCCCGAACAATTCTGAGTCGATTGTTCCTTCTGGTATAGCCCCACAGTTTACGGCAATAAAGGGGTTATGTTTCCTTGCACTTAGTGAATGTATGATCTGGGAGAATACTTCTTTGCCCACACCACTTTCCCCGTTG
>JANYAL010000148.1 GCA_025361325.1 Bacteroidota bacterium | reverse complement strand
TTTTCTTTGTCATAACTGGTAATTTAAGATTAAAAAATTATATCTTAACTACCTGTCCTAAATTTGGGGTGCATCATACACCCTGACCCCAACAAGTACCTTAGGAGACAGTTAGAAAGCTGTACTACATGAAGGTTTCTTTCTATATAATTAGCAAAAACATGGTATGCGTAAAAAACTGAATATTGAATTTCTTTCTGGAAACTGTTACAGTTTATGCTTTCCCTGAATTTGGGTGTTTCCGTAATCCTTTTTTCCTGACCACAAGTGTGTTATATTGCAAATCTATATCATGGATAAAGCTTTTAAAATTACAACACTTCCATCCAAACATATTTTTCGGCTACCATAAGGCTGGAATAAAGTAAGTTAAAACTTATCATAACACATTGGGTATAAAAAACTTATCTCTTTTATAATAGTAGACCATAAAACTCCTGGATTCTTTTCCATTTCTAAACTGCGATATTTTATATACAGTTGTGGCTTTTTTATTTTTCAGGAATGGAAATTGATTAACATCATGGTAATAATTGGACGGTGCAATAACATAGATATTTAGACTGTCATTCAGCCCTATAATTTGTTCATTGATCCACTTATATTGATGTATATCTTCTATGTTACCATATACAAATACCGGTAAACCCAGTGGTTCAGCTACATAGTGATCAATATGCGCGGCTGGGAACCATTTATAGGAAAGGATTACAGTCTTATTTGATTGATGTGTTGAATCAAGATTACCGGCATAGATTCGGTCAAAAGACCGGGAAAATGCCTTCCACCCATACATGTCTAATGTAAAATCTCCCTCACCCTTTTGCTTATTCTCCTTTTTTCCAAAGGTACCCGGGTAGAAGTTAACTGTATATATTCCTGCGATCAGAATGCCCAGCACCAGTCCATTTGCAATTAAAACAGGTAAAGGGAATAGCCTTTTCACAATTTGAAGGTTCTTTTTTCTTTTGCTGAAATAGCATGCAGATAGCAGGATCAGGCTGCTATAGGCCGGTCCTGTCCAGTGGGGCAAAACATTTCTGAATAATGATATGATAGTGGCCAGAATGATCAGGGGCAGGCTGGTCAGCAATAATATTCTTTTATTGGATACAGAAACAGGAAGCCGGTTATGCCATGCTGAAATCAAGGCGACCACTATACAAACAAAAATCACCGGGTTGGTGTAGAATATCTGTCCGCCTGCAAACTGAAAAAAACTGGAAAGATCAATACCACTGCCGGCAATATTTACCCTTCCCCCCTGGTATAAAAAGGTGATGAAATTATTGTCTAGATTCCATTTTATTACCGGGTAAAAGAATAAAATAGTGATAGCGCCTGCAATATAAACGGAAGGTTCCTGAAACCATTTCCTTTTGTAAAGTATGAGATACAGAAGAAAGCCAAACCATAAAAATACGGTATGAATCTTACAAAGCATACCCAACCCGCAAACAACACCGAACAGGATGATCTTTCTTTTTTTACTCCGGCTGATGGTATTGGCTTGTGTTATATCAATGAGTAAATAGAGCGCTGCCATCCAGCATACTATTTGGGGTGAATCAGGGAGTATGAATGTACCGGCAATTATACTCCCATACAGCGTTGCGGTGTAAATGCCTGCTGCAAAGAAGCCTGTTTGGTCATTGCCCAGTTTCTTCCCTGTTAAATAAATCAGCCAGGTGCTCAAGGCAGCACATAGTATGGCACCTAGGCGAATGAAGAACTCACTATCCAGTAACAGGTTACAGGTAGTGAACCGGATTAGCCAGGCAACCATGGGCGGATGATCAAAGTAATTCCATTGCAGGTGGGAGGCAAATATGCGGTAATACACTTCATCATTGCCCAGTTCGATGGAACCGGCCACGATGCATCGCACCAGGGTAGCGACCGCAATAAGTATGATCGTTTTTTTACCGTAATTCAAGGAAGTTAGTTAAAGGTAAATAACAGGTTGATAAAGTAATTCCAGAAAAAGACAATACCTATTACCAGCAGTTTGAGCACATAAAAATTCCGGTTTATCTTTTTTACGAAAATATACAGCAACAGGTTATTAATGGCAAGCCCGGCCAGTGATACCAACAGGAACCGGAGGAACTGGGGGGTGACCGCACTGGTGTTCCGGAAGGTCCAGGTTCGGTTGAGTATATAATTGTTTATCACAGCAAGTGTGAAACCAATAGAATTGGAAAGGTATTTATTCCATTTCAATTTTTCCTTGCAGAGCCAGGTAGCTGAAAAGTCCACAGCCATGCCCGACAGGCCGACCAGGCCAAATTTCAAGAAGCGAACTAAGGTATATTGATTCATACAGGCTGAATTGTTCCTGATGATGAGTGTGATTTGATCTCAGATTCCCTGGGTTGTAGTTTGTGGTAACTTATCCAGTGCCATTTTAGTTTGCCGGTAATATAAACGGTAAGAATTCCTGATACCATTCCGATAAAACCCCCGAAAAGAACATCTCCCAAAAAATGTTGGGCCAGGTAGATTCTTGAATATCCAACTAGTATTGCTGCTAATAAAAGGGGTACATGCCATACCCGGTTCTTACTGAACAGGATCATTACGGTTGCGAGGGCAAATGCAGAAGCGGTATGGCCGGAAGGGAAACTGGAATTATTAGAAAGGGTGACACCCTTAATGAAATAGGAATAGGTATTGGGTTCAAAAAACAGCTTAGGACGTGGCGCATTCGTCAGGGTCTTGATGACCTGGACGATCAACCCGGAGATTAAAAAAGCAAATAACTGGGCTAATCCCTCTTTTCTTTTTTTGCGGATAAGCATAAATAGAACAACCAGGCAGAGTGCGAATATTCCATCACCTACATAGGTATAATTGATGAAAAACAGATCCAGCCAGGGGGTGTGATAGTTATTCAGAGAAAGAAAAGAAGCGGTTTTTCCAAAAGCAAATAAAGAGACCGTACCGATGATCAAAAGGAAAAGCAAAACGGAAAAATACGGCAAACTGTTCCGCCATACCGATATTGACTTATTCATGAAATGATCTTAATGTGAAAGATAATCCTGGCCCTATGTTAATATTGTAAATAATACTTTTATTCCTGCCTCATTACAAAGTTATCAAAAAAAACGGGCTGGAAGAAATCCAGCCCGGGCCCCCAAAGAGACAGAGATAAATACTAACCATTTATTACTTTAGTTTGTTAGAATAAGTAGCTGATATAAAAATCGTGCTTAGAAATGAGCAAAAATTAATTGGGAAGTTATCAAATGATTAAAAAGTAAAGAAGTGCTTTTAATAGTTAATATCGTTGTAACAATTACTTAATGTTTTATTCATATTGGATCAGTTATTTTGTATCAGGTTTACCCGTAATATTATGTGCGTGAAAAATTGATGGTGTTAGGTAAGTAGATATTGCGGGAAGTTATTGGAAGATATCCCATAAAAAAACTTGGCAATTCATGAAACAACTAAGTTATTTCCTCCTCCAGTTAAGTATAAGTTTCTTTCTGTACCGTCTTTCTGACTTTTACTCCCCGCTGAAATTCTTAAAATCTTAACAGTGGAAAAATCCCCTAAAAGAAAAGTTGATATCCTGGTTCTATCGGATATCCATCTCGGCACATATGGCTGCCATGCCAGGGAGTTACTGCAATACCTGAAAAGTATAAAACCAAAAACGGTGATCCTAAATGGAGATATCATCGATATATGGCAATTCAGTAAAAGGTATTGGCCCAAGAGTCATATGAAGGTCATCAAGCAGTTGATCCATTGGATGAGCAAGGGTATCCACATATACTACATCACCGGCAATCATGATGAAATGATACGCAAGTTTGCCGGATTTAAAATGGGTTCCCTGAAGATTGTAAATAAGGTGGTTATGGAACTTGAGGATGACAAGAAGGCATGGTTCTTTCATGGCGATGTTTTTGATGTGACGATGCAGCATGCCAAATGGCTAGCCAAACTAGGAGCTATAGGGTACGATACACTCATTATCATCAACCGAATGGCTAACTTCATCTCGGAGAAGGTCTTTAAAAGGGGAAAACTATCCTTATCAAAGAAGATCAAAAACAGTGTAAAAAGCGCTGTGACATTTATTAATAACTTTGAACAAACGGCAGCTGATATAGGTATCTCAAACAATTACGATTATGTGATTTGCGGTCATATCCACCAGCCTGAAATGCGTGTGATTAAGAATAGCCATGGCGCTATAGTTTACCTGAATTCGGGTGACTGGATCGAGAATCTAACTTCCCTGGAATATTGTAACGGGGCATGGAAAATCTACAAATTTGAAGAAGACACATTCGACCTGGACAAACAGCCACTGGAAGAAGCCGAACTTAGCAATAACCAGCTTTTTGATAATCTGTTGCAGGAATTTAATATGATGAAGGCCGGATGAGGATATTGTATGCCATACAGGGAACAGGTAACGGGCATATAAGCCGTGCCAGGGATATTATTCCCCTACTGGAAAAACGAGGGGAACTTGATATTCTGATCAGTGGAACAGACTCAGAAGTGGATCTGGGTTATCCGGTAAAATTCCAGTTTAAAGGACTGGGATTTACTTTTGGAAAAAAGGGAGGTATCGACTTGCTGGCAACCTATAAAAAAAGCAACCTACGCCGCTTATTCAAGGAGATAAATGAATTACCAGTTGAGGAATATGACCTGGTGATCAATGATTTTGAACCTGTTTCTGCCTGGGCTTGCAAAGCGAAAAATAAGAAATGTGTCAGTTTAAGCCACCAGGCAGCCGTGATCAATAAAAAGTCCCCGAAACCCGAAAAGAATGACCTGGTAGGAAAGGCCATTTTAAATCATTATGCACCGGTAACCGTTTCGTACGGATTTCATTTCAATGCATATGATAAGAATATTTATACGCCTGTCATCAGGAAACAGATCAGGAATGCTGTTCCGGCACGGAAACCTCATTATACTGTTTACCTCCCTGCTTATGATGACAAACGTATAATTAATGTATTGCAAGAAATAAAGAACATTCAATGGGAAGTATTTTCCAAGCATACTAAAAAGGAATTCAAAAGCGGCAAGGTTCACGTCAGACCTATTGATAATCAAAAATTCATTGAAAGTTTTATTAATTGTACCGGTATGTTGTGCGGAGCAGGATTTGAGACACCCGCAGAGGCCATGTATTTAAATAAAAAACTATTGGTCATACCCATGAAAGGGCAATATGAGCAACAATGCAATGCTGCTGCATTAAAAGATATAGGTATACCTGTTATAAAGAGCCTGAAAAAAAAGCACATCGAAAAACTGCAGCAATGGACGGATAGTCCGCAAATGATCTCTGCCAGTTATCCGGACATCACCGATGAAATCATCAATACCATCCTGAAGCAGGAATTGTTGCCTGAACGGAAGGAAACGGTAGTGGTAGGTAACCTGCCATACTCAGTAAAAAAACTAAAAAAACTCAGCCTGGGAAAGATACTTAATCAAATTGCCGGTTAACTCATGTTTATCAGAAAAGAAGACTTCGGGCCCGGCTTTACATGGGGCGTTTCTACTGCAGCTTATCAGATCGAGGGTGCACATAATGTGGATGGAAAAGGACCTTCCATTTGGGATGACTTTGTAAACCGGAAACGAAAGATCAATGACAACCATACCGGTAATATCGCCTGTGATTTTTATACGCAGTATGCCAAGGATATATCCCTCCTGTTTGACCTCAATATAAGTAACTATAGGTTCTCCGTTTCATGGAGCCGGATTTTACCTTTTGGTACAGGACCTGTCAATTACAAAGGAATTGATTTTTATAATAAGGTAATCGATTTCTGCCTTGAACTGGGTATAGAGCCTTGGATTACGATCTATCACTGGGACTTGCCACTTGAACTGGAAAAAAAGGGAGGGTGGACCAATCGGGATGTGATATCCTGGTTCGGCGAATATGTGGAGATCTGTATAAAATATTTTGGAGACAGGGTAAAACACTGGATGGTACTGAATGAACCCATGGTCTTTACAGGGGCCGGATATTTCTTAGGTGTTCATGCGCCCGGTAAAAAGGGGCTATCCAGTTTCCTGGCAGCTGTACACCATGCAGCACTTTGCCAGTCTGCTGGCGGCAGGATCATTCGCGGCATGAAACCCGAAGCACATATTGGTACTACCTTTTCCTGTTCACATATTGAGCCTTTCCGACCCATAGAAAAAGATGTTATTGCTGCTGAAAAGGCAGATGCTTTTTTAAACAGACTCTTCATTGAACCATTGTTAGGTAAAAATTACCCGGTGCGCGATCTGCCTGTTTTGCAAAGGATAGAACGTTATGTCAAACAGGGCGATGAACAGGACCTGGTATTTGACATGGACTTTATCGGGATTCAGAATTATACACGCGAAATGGTCAGTCATTCTCCATTCATGCCATTTGTGAAAGCAAAGATCATTAAAGCAGATAAGCGAAATGTGGAACGGACCATGATGAATTGGGAGATCTACCCGGAATCAATATATGAAATGCTGAAAAAATTCAACCGTTATGAAAATGTAAAAGAACTAGTCATAACAGAGAACGGTGCTGCATTTGCCGATAATCGTCAAAACGGTAAAGTGGACGATCCAAAACGAATCCAATTTCTTCAGGATAACCTGGCCCAGGTTTACCGTGCTAAACAGGAGGGTATCAATGTTTCCGGCTATTTTATCTGGACATTGCTGGATAACTTCGAATGGGCTGAAGGCTACCACCCCCGCTTTGGATTGGTATATGTTGATTTCGAAACACAGCAAAGGATCGTCAAATCCTCTGGTTTATGGTATAAACGTTTCTTAAGTGATACTGAAAATAAGATCGTTTCGGGTTTCAGTAAAACAGGATAATCATCCTTATTTGTATGAAGGACTGTTCTGGATGGCTCCTTTATATGCCAATGCATTGCCAGCTATAGCTTTGGCGACCGGGTGGTCAGCCACAAAAACACTTCCCAGATAACCTGCTATAGTCTGTGCAAATTGTTCGGTATTGAATGATGCTTTTCCCTTTATTTCTCCCAGGGGCTCTATTTGAGGTCCCAGTTGCATCAGCCAGATTTCAGCAGAGCCTCCGGTTAATGGGCCGTGTGTTGTCCATGTATTCGGTTTCCTTCCCCTTCCATGGTCGGTAGTTATGAAAAAACTAGTCTTGTTCCTGTAAAATTCATCGGACTGAACCAGGTTCCATAGTTCTGCCAGGAATTTATCAAACAGGTTGGCCTGGTTTAGATAATTATCATATTCTCCGAGGTGGGCGAACTCATCGGTCTCACCAAAACCAATATACACCACATTCGGGTGATTTTTCCGGATATACTCCGAAGCCAGTGTGAAGGTCAGCATATCTGAACGCGTTGGTAGTTCATTGTGGTCGCTGTGTTTCTCGATGTAATTGACTGCACGTTCTGCAAAGGATAAGGAATCATCGGTTGTTTCTTGGTAACCACAGTTCAGGGGGATCTTTTCTTTTGAACCGTTAACAATATAGGAAAAGAGTTCCCAGGAACCGAAAAGCGCAACACTGTTCCTATATTTGGGCAGGGAATTCAGATAACTCAGCAGGTTACTGTTCTTGTTTACTTTAGGTTTATTGGTTATAATCTTCCAGTCGGCATAACCGGTCAGCAATTCATTATATCCTGCATAGGAATAATGCCAGGGATTTGCAACTGATACTTGATTTTCAAAATAACGGTTTCCCCACAACTTTCCCTTTTCAGCAATATAATTCCATGTAAATGGCATCAGTTTTTTACGTCGTTCTTCTGCAGTGGGAGCCCAGTAAAGATACCTGAGTGTAGCAGTGTCCTTTACATAATGGCTATTGAATAGTATCGCTGAATCGGCTCCGTTGAACAGTTCCTGCCAGCGG
>JANYAL010000136.1 GCA_025361325.1 Bacteroidota bacterium | reverse complement strand
CCTAAAACTTCAACCTGGTTATTGCGGCTATTAAAAACACGGATCCGTTCCTGATAAATTCACAAGATCATTTTTTTAAAGGGGTTGTGCATCGGCCACCGATGTTGGCTGCTGGGCAGATCCATTTTCAAAATACTATCGAATTTTTGTTTGAAGTGACATTCTTAATAATACTTGCCAATGGCCATTGCGCTTAATCCAAATATCATTAATAGCATACTCAGCATTAATTTTTGGTTTGCCGTCAAAGGTTGCTTTCCAAAAAAATGATCCTTCACTCTTTGCAGATTGTCCATAGACTGTAACAGTCGGCTGTCCTAAAACCGCTAAACTGTCTGTGACGATATGATGCATAGTATTATTCATCCAAACATCGCGGAATACAGAACCGTTTAATGAATAATCAGGCGCTAAAATTTTACTCAGGGTCAATGAATCTCGATTTATTATAGCTTTATTCCATTCAGTAGTTAATTGTTGGATTTCACTCTTAGCTGAGTCCGTCGCGCCTTGAGAAAATTGAGCATTACTTGTAAAATTGAATACTATACCCAAAAGAAAAAGAAATATTACCTTATTCATATGATGTAAATTAAAAGATAAATTAATTTATAGGCTCTTTAAGTTAAGAAGCTTCTGAAGCCTTGCAGCCAACACTGCCAGGTTGATTACTTAAATATATGTTTTAGATTTTGAATTTCCTTTTTTCTATACCATTTTTCTGTTTGCAGGGTATATTTTCGCCATTGCGCATTATATCGCTGACACTTATTCACCTTAAAAAACGCACACGCCGTAATTATCATCCATCATCTGTTTGCTTCCGGGGATACAAATTGATACATCCAATAATACACACAAGAAAATCTTCCCTTGCGAAGTAAAATAGCAGCCATACACTGCAAATGGGGCTAAGGTGTGGGTTGTTAATTGATTTTTAAGAATAACCGGCGCAGAATGATACGCAGGAATATCCAATGCCGGGCTATTTTAGATGATATTATCCTGAATAGACGAATATAACCAGGTAAAAATCAATTTTGTAGTGTGAACCAGGAAGATGAGTTGGATCATCACTCAAACGATGCTTGTTTTAATTTTCAGCTTAATCAATATTGTCTTAATTTCGATATGGGTAATAGTTGTTTAACTAACTATATATATAATGTCAAAAAGGATCATAAAAAAAGTTGCAGTATTGGGCAGCGGGGTAATGGGGAGCCGGATAGCCTGCCATTTTGCTGGGGTGGGTCTGCAGGTATTGTTGTTGGACATCTTGTCAAAGGATCTTCCCGTATCGGCCAAACCTGCACACCGGAATAAGGTTGTTAACGATGCATTGGCTGCTGCAATTAAATCAAACCCTTCCCCGGTGTATACAAAGGATGTGGTGAAGCGTATCCGGACCGGGAATTTCACAGATAATATGAAGGATATAAACGATTGCGACTGGGTGATAGAAGTGGTGGTGGAAAGGCTCGAAATCAAAAAATCAGTTTTTTTAGAAGTGGAGAAATACAGGAAGACAGGAACCCTGATCACTTCAAATACATCCGGCATTCCAATTCACATGATGACTGAAGGCAGGAGCGATGATTTTAAGAAACACTTCTGCGGGACCCATTTTTTCAATCCTCCCCGTTATTTGCGTTTGCTGGAGATTATTCCAACTCCGTTCACTGACCCGGAGATCGTGGAATTCCTCATGCATTATGGTGATCTTGTGTTGGGTAAGACCACCGTGCTTTGCAAGGATACGCCCGCTTTTATAGCGAACCGTATCGGTGTGTTCGGGATGATGGCCATTATGCATGCTATGGAAAAACTCCAGTTGAGCGTGGATGAGATTGATGCATTGACCGGTCCGGTCATCGGCAGGCCCAAATCGGCAACTTTCCGTACAGCAGATGTTGTTGGTATCGATACCTTGGTAAAAGTGGCAAGAGGCGTTTATGACAATTGTCAGGATGATGAGGCTAAAGAACAGTTTATCATACCGGAATGGCTTAATACGATGGTAGTGAATAACTGGCTAGGTGATAAAACCGGCCAGGGTTTTTTTAAAAAGACAAGATCTGCATCGGGGGAAAAGGAAATACTTACGCTGGACCTTCACAGTTTGGAATACGGCCCTAGAAAGAAGCCAAGATTTGCAACACTGGAAACCGCAAAACCCATAGAAGACCTGCGGTTAAGGCTAAAGGCCTTATGTACAGGAACAGACAAGGCAGGCGAATTTTACAGGCAGTTCCATTACAGCCTTTTTTCCTATATCAGTCACCGGATACCCGAGATTAGCAACGAACTTTATCGTATTGACGACGGCATGATGGCAGGCTTTGGATGGGAAATAGGGGCTTTTGAGAGCTGGGATATACTGGGGGTTTCAAAGACTGTCGAAGCTATGAAAGCTGCAGGTTATACAGTGGCAGCCTGGGTAAATGAGATGCTCTCCGGCGGGGCCTCATCCTTTTACAAACTGGAGCAGGGAAAACGACTTTGTTATGATGTGGTGACTAAATCTTACAAGGAATTGCCGGGTGGCGAAGCATTCATTGTTATGAAGAATTTTGAGAACCAAACAGTCTGGAAGAACAGTGCATGCCGGGCCTATCATCTGGGAGATGATGTATTAGGACTGGAATGGTATACCAAAATGGGAAGTATAGGAGGTGAGGTACTGGAGGGTATCCAGCGTTCCATTGCGTTGGCGGAAGAAAGATACAAAGGTCTCGTCATTGCCAATGAGGGAACCAATTTCAGTGCTGGCGCCAACGTGGGTATGATCTTCATGCTAGCCATAGAACAAGACTATGATGAAATTGATATGGCCATCAGAATGTTCCAGAATACCATGATGCGGGTAAGGTATTCGGGTATTCCGGTTGTGGCAGCACCACACGGGCTTGCCTTGGGGGGCGCCTGCGAACTGAGTCTGCACGCCGATAAGGTCATCCCTGCGGCAGAGACTTATACGGGTCTGGTGGAAGTAGGGATTGGTGTCATTCCCGGTGGGGGAGGAACCAAGGAATTTGTATTGCGGGCCGCTGATGAAGTGCACGAAGGAGAACCGGATACCCTAACCCTGCAAAATCGTTTTCTGACTATTGCCACTGCAAAAGTTGGCACTTCCGCTTTCGAAGCATTTGACCTGGGTATATACACGAAGGGAAGGGATATGGTAAGTCTGAATCCCGGGCGAAGGATCGCCGAGGCCAAACAATCCGTTATTGCAATGTACGATGACGGTTATGTGATGCCGGTTCAGAGAAGCGACATCAAAGTACTGGGACGTTCCATGCTGGGAGCCATGCTCGCCGGCATCAATGGTATGTGGCGCGGCAATTATGCAACCGACCATGATGTTACCGTAGCAAAGAAACTGGCATATGTGATGTGCGGAGGCGATCTTACAGAACCTACCCTTGTAACAGAACAGTATTTGCTAGACCTGGAAAGAGAAGCCTTTCTGAGTCTAACAGGTGAAAAGAAAACACTGGAAAGGATTCAATCCATTTTGAAAAGTGGTAAGCCGTTACGAAACTGATTATAGATACCGGGATTAAATGGCCTGTTCAGAACAGGAAGTTCAACTAATATCTCTATATCTAGTTATAAAAAAGTAGGCCAATGAAAAAGCTCTTTTTCTTTTTAACTCTACACTTTTGCCTGTCCGGCCTGGCACAAAATAAATTATTGACCCTGGAAGATGCCATGGTCAACAACCGGACATTGCTTGCCCCGGATAATTTGAAACAACTCCAGTTCATTGCCGGTACCGGTAATTATGTATATCTCAAAAAGATAAACGATAATGAAATGTGGATGAAGGGCTCTTATAAGATGAAAGAGGACACTGTTTTCCTGACTCTCAACCAGCTGAATGAAAAACTTGCTGCGGCCGGGTTCGATGAATGCAGGGAGATGCCTGCCATTCAGTTCAATGGTGATACCAGCTGGATCATGAACATTAACGGTCCAAAGATCGAACTGAACCCTGTTTCCGGCAGGGTGAAAGTGATCATTCCAAAAATGTTCATCGATAAGGAACATGTGGAAGAAAGCAGGGCAGGTTATATCGCCTATGTGGATCATAATAACCTTTTTGTTAACAGTGGCGTTTCCGGCATCAGCCAGGTAACTACCGACGGAAGTCCGGATATCGTGTATGCCTCATCGGTACATCGGGATGAATTCGGCATCAGCAAGGGCACTTTCTGGAACAACAGGGGGAATATGCTGGCTTTCTACCGTATGGATCAAAGCATGGTCACCGATTATCCCATCATCGACTGGAGCCAGCGACCGGCAAAGAATGTGAATATCAAATACCCTATGGCAGGTGATAAAAGCCACCAGGTGACCGTGGGTGTGTATAATGCTGAAACAAAAGCCCTTGTCTATCTGAAGACGGGTGAGCCAGCCGAACAATACCTTACCAATATAGCCTGGAGCCCGGATGACAGATATATTTACATAGCTGTGCTCAACAGAGGGCAAGACCATATGAACCTGAACCAGTATGATGCGGTGACTGGTGAATTCATTAAGATGCTGTTCGAGGAAAAGGATGATAAATATGTAGAGCCGCTGGTGCCAATGCTGTTCCTGAAAAGCAATGCAGGGCGTTTTATCTGGCAAAGCAATCGCGACGGTTGGAACCATTTATATTTATATGATACTTCAGGAAAGATGCTGAGACAGCTAACCAGCGGACAGTGGGAAGTGACCGAAGTGAAAGGATTCGATGATAATGGTGACAACCTGTATTATGTTGCAACTGAAGAGTCTCCCATCACCAGAAACCTCTACCAGTATAATTTATCGTCTGGCAAATCAAAACGCCTGAGCCAGGTGTTCCAGGTGCACAATACTCAAGTAAGCCGGGACGGAAGATATGTATTGGATAATTTCAGCGGACCAGAAAATCCCCGGACCATTCAACTCATCGAGACCAGGACCGGCAGGGCAAAAACCTTACTACAGGCTTCAAATCCATTAAGCGGGTATGCATTGGGAAAACTCACTTTATTTAAAATAAAGAATGCTCAAGGAGATGATCTGTACTGCAGGATGTTCAAGCCCGTTGATTTCGACAGTACAAAAAAATATCCGGTAATCGTTTACTGGTATGGGGGGCCTCACGCTCAAATGGTACTGCATGCCTGGAATGGCGGAGCAGGAGATTACTGGTTCCAGTATATGGCAGAAAGGGGATTCATTGTTTTTACACTTGACCCGCGGGGGAGCGATAACAGGGGCAAGGTATTTGAACAGACCATCTTCCGCCATGCGGGTGAACCCCAGATGGAAGACCTGTCGGATGGCATGAACTACCTTACCTCCTTCCCCTATGTTGATAAGGACCATATGGGACTGTTCGGATGGAGTTATGGCGGTTTCATGACTACGGATTTCTTACTGAATCACCCGGGTGTATTCAAAGCTGCGGTTGCAGGTGGGCCGGTGATGAACTGGCAATTTTATGAAATCATGTACGGGGAGAGGTACATGGATACACCCCAGGAAAATCCGGAAGGATATGAAGCTACCAACCTGATCAGGAAAGCAGGGAACCTCAGGGATAAATTATTGCTCATACATGGCCTACAGGATCCTGTGGTGGTACAGCAAAATTCAATCGAATTTGTAAAAGCCTGCATTGATAAAGGTGTGCAGGTCGATTACATGATCTACCCGGGCCATGAACATAATGTACTGGGTAAGGATCGTGTGCACCTGTACCAGAAAGTGACCGATTATTTTATGCAGTACCTCAAGTAATATGGGCGAAGCGGAAATACTGATACATAAACAGCAGCTCATCATCCATTCGGTACTGTTCTTTTACGGTGATGCCGCCAATCAAGAACTGAGTGTTCAGGTCGCCAGAGATGTGACCAACCATTGGAACCAGGCCAGGGGTAAGGTACAGATCAATAAACTGTGGTATGAGGTTTGGTTCCATATACAGGGAATATGGGATCGCTCACTTTCTCCTGAAACAGTATGTGCGAATACAGATCCCCAGAATAATTATTTCAGGGTGGAAGAATATGTTGAAGGCAATATCTCTTTTGTGGATGCTATTAACTCCAACACAGGCTATTTTAAACTGGAAAACCTGCTTCATAATTCAACAACGGCCGCCCATGAATATGGCCATACGTTGGGGCTTGATCATCCGGGCGTACTGGACATAAGGGGAAAGGGTACCCCCGGCATCATGTACCCGAGGGGAACATGGGTAGACCCCATATTTCAATATCACCCTGCTGCTGCTGCAGGTGAAAAGGGGGGTACGATGAACCCTTTTACCCGTAATGTCCTGCAGGAGGATATTGACAACCTCAAACTTGAAAAACTTTCCTTTGACCATAAGGGATTAGCCCTGGTGGGCGGGTTCACTTCCATCTGGCACGAAAAACAAATACCGGTTTAGCCGTTCCTGGATTTTATTTATCTTCATCTTAAATTCATACCTGGGATATGTCCATTCTTACCATTAAAAACCTTTCCAAGAACTACGGGGCTGTGCGTGCTTTGGACAATGTGAGTTTTTCTGTTCCGGAGAAGACTGTCTTTGGTATCCTGGGCCCTAACGGTAGCGGAAAAACGACTTTACTGGGCATTGTTATGGATATCCTCAAGGTCACTTCAGGATCCTACCAGTGGGCCGCTG
>JANYAL010000121.1 GCA_025361325.1 Bacteroidota bacterium | reverse complement strand
CCGGCAATTGCCGGGGGCCTTATCTGTTAGGTACTACTTATTAATAATTGTGTGCGGTCATTTCTACCCTCCGGTTCTGGGCACGGCCGGCAACGGTCTTATTGTCTGCGATGGGCTTGTCCTGTCCGTATCCGGTTGAAGTAAGGCGGCTTTCATTGATGCCTTTGCCTACGATATAGGCTTTCACGGCAGCAGCCCTGTTGTCGGAGAGTATCTGGTTCTTATCATGCGTTCCGGTGTAGTCTGTGTGCCCATCAATATTCAATTTATAAGTTGGATTTTCATTCAGGATCTGCACTACAATATCAAGTTGTTTGAATGATTTGGGCAGCAGTTTATAGCTTCCGGTGACGAAGAATACATTCTTGGCAGCCAGGCTGATCTTCTTTACAATCTCTTCACTGATCACTGGACATCCAAAATTGGAAGCAGGACCGGGTTCATTGATACATTTGTCCTCTTCATCATTAACGCCATCTCCATCTGTATCCGGTATCGGGCAGCCATGGTAACGGGCATAACCAAACACAGTAGGACATTTATCTTCCTCGTCGTTGATACCGTCCTTATCAGTATCCGGTATGGGACAACCCTGGTAACGGGCAAAACCCGGAACATCAGGACATTTATCATCAATATCCGGGATACCGTCTCCATCCCTGTCGGGGCAACCTTTCAAAGAAACAAGTCCGGCAACATCCGGACACCTGTCCAGTGAATCAGGCACTCCGTCATTATCACGGTCGTAATTCTTAGGCGGCTCAGGCAGTTTCACCACAACAGGCTCTTTCTTTTTGACAAAAGGTGCGGCAACACCAATGCTATGGTAAAAGTGGTAAGCTGCATTCTCAGTAACCGGGATGCGGTATTGTGAATTCAAAAGTAAAAAGGCCTCATCGAACAACTTTACCTGTATACCCACGCCCACAGGAATGAAAGCGCCAAAATAACCCAGGTATTTGGAAGCCCCGACACCAATGGTAAGGAAGGGATCGAACCAGTATTTATCGGAAACCATCTTTAAATTGGCAGTAGCCACACCTTCCAGCAAAAAACCATTGGTACCCAGTAAAGGCTTGCCCGGAACAGGATAATCAATGAAAGAACCGGATAAGGTAGTAGAAAAATCAACATGATCGCTTAGTCCCTGGATATAGCTGAAACCCATTCCTGCCACCATCCTGCCTGTCTTATGCCATTGTTTGGATTTGAGGAGGTTGGCCAGGCCCATCGTCCTGACATCCTGTGCAGAAGCGAAATCATCCAGCAACAAATGTATCCCCAGTGACGGACGCTTCTGATAGTCGCTTTGCGCAAAGGAAAATACGAATGAGCCGAGGGCCAAAATAAACAAAAGGATTTTCTTCATAAAAGTTAGTTTTCTAAATCGTAACAAAAATAGTCGCTTAGTTCCAAAACATAAAATAATTTACCAACATAATTGGAACCTGCTAGCACCAGTTGTTAAGACCACAAAATGGTCTATTAGGCTGCAATATAGCCTATTATTTTCTTAGATTTTATACCAGGTAATTTACTGACCCTCAATGATCTTGTCTTACAAACCCTATGAAAGTTTACCGGATTAAATCAGATATGGTCTTAAGATCATGGAAATTCTGAAAATCATCCGCCCCGTAAAATCCGTAAAAAAAGAAGTTTCAGGGGGTCTGCCTGGCAATTGCCCGTCATTTTCCGGCAAAATATTTTTCGCGTAAAAGCTTATCCTCGCCATAGATATCATCGTAAAACCGGATCCTGCCATTAATGCCTTCGCAGGTAAAATACCGGATGAAAAGGGGAACCTGGTTCCGTACTTCGATCCGGTGCCTGGCTTTTTCGGCGATCCACCTGCGGATAGAATCAGTGTTATAGTGCAGGGGTACCTGGGCAGGCCGGTTCATACTGTCGTTGCGGGCGATATAATTGGCCAGTTTCTGCCATTCCTGTACGCGTACACACCCATGACTCAATGCCCTGAAAGCATTCTTAAAAAGGTAGCGCTGGTTGGTATCATGCAGGTACACCGCATATTTGTTATTGAAATTGAATTTCAGCACCCCCAGGGCATTATTATCTCCACTTGCCTGCATCACTTTGAACGGGATACCCCGTTTATACTTTTCCCAGTTTACGGTCGTTGGATCCACCGTTTCCCCGTTGCTGTTCACAAGTTTAAGGCCGATCCGGGAGATATAATTGGGGTTATGTTTCAGCTTGGGCAGGTAAGATTTAACGATGATGCTGGTGGGTACCGTCCAGGTAGGATAGGTCACCATATCCGTGATCTGGCTGCTTAGCTGCGGGGTGCGGGTATCCGGTTTGCCACAGATGATCTTCGATTCCAGGGCAATGGTATCATGATCAAATACCCGTAGGTAAAAACCAGGCAGGTTCACCCAGATATATCTTTCCGGCATGTGCTCCGGAAGCAGCTTATAGCGGTCCAGCGTGATTGCAATTCGTCTGTAACGCTCCAGGTCGCTTGTATTCAGTGAACGCACGAGGGCTGTGGAGACCTTTCCGTCAGCGGTAAGCCCCTTCTGTTTCTGATAAGCGAGGATGGCCAATTTTAACCGTGCGGAATCCGTTGACCCCGGACTGTTGGCTACCAGACCACTCTCTCCCAGCCTTTGCTTCAGCGTTTGTATGAACCGGATGGAATCTTTGGTATCCCCTTTTTTATAGGGGTAGGAAACATAGGTATATTTCCGCCTGTCCATAGAATCAAGGAAAGCAGGTATCCCCTTCTTCAGCTCCTGGTATCCTTTTATCCCGGGTTCCAGGGACTGAAGCAATGACCTGAGCTGCTGTTTGCCTGATAAGGTCTTCATGTTCGACAGGAAGAATTCATCTGCTATGATACTATCCTTTGCCTGACTCAGACTATCCTGCCTGAGCCT
>JANYAL010000112.1 GCA_025361325.1 Bacteroidota bacterium | reverse complement strand
TCCGGTGATTAAAAGGTTCCCAATCATCAATCATTTATAAAATCTCCTTATTAAAGATTCATATGTTTCAATTTCATGTCGGTTTAATTTCTGTGGGTCAAGCATATTTATTGCTCTTAGTCTCAACGCATCAGCCATTCTTTTTGCAAACTCCGGGTCACTCAAATAACGTTTTACTGCTTCACTCATTTTAGGTTGATCCGGATATGGTACCAAAAGGCCTGTCACTTCATTTTCAATCAATTCACGTTGCCAGTCTATATTATATGCGACTACAGGTATCCCACCCAGAGCTGCTTCTGACAGTGCTCTTCCAGTATGTGGTGATATAACAACAGCTGCATGAGGAATAACCCTTGAAAGCCACTCCTGGTTTTGATTGCCTGCAAAGATTACATGGTCTTTAATGCCCAGATCATTAGCCATATTTTTCAGATCGCTCAACAATGTCCCGTTTCCTGTCAATAAGGCATTGACATCATACCCATTTATTCTCAAATCAGCCAAAACCTTTAAAATATGATCCGGGTGCTTGACCTTTTCAAACCGCCCAATATACATAAGAAATTCATTGGATTTCAGTCCCAAATCATTTAACAGAGTAGTTGCATCTTCTCTTTTTTCCGGTTCAATGAAATGCCCTTTATACAGCAGGTTTCCATATCTGAATATCGTACTGTATTCTTTTCTTGCACCATTTGAAAGTGCAAAACTCAAATTATCTTGATTAGCCCCGGCAACCAGATGGGCCCTTGACAATACAAAATGTTCTACTCTTTTTTCAACCTTCCTGTTCTTGAAAAGCCGTCTCTGCATTGGCTGACCTGTTGTTTCAAAAACTTTATCATGATTTCCCCCCACCCTGACCATGAAAGGAATTTTACATATTCGGGATAAGAACCATCCAAAAAGCCCCAGGTACAACATATCTGACACACGAATGATAGTGATATTCTCGTTTTTGACCAACCTACGCAATGACAGTAGTAAGCCAATCTGTCCTCCTAAAAAGTTTAATCCTGGAATCCATTTTAACCAGGTAAAACGTCCAATTTTACCTTCAATAAAAGTATGAGATGGTGCAAATTCATGCCACACAGGTTTTCCGAATCTGGGGGTCCAATGGGGAGAAGTGACAATTGTTGCAAAAGGATGAACAGTCCATACATGCTCGAAATAACCTTCCAGGTCTCGGCACGTCACTGATGTTAAGATTCCCCTTTTAATTATATCTTCCAGTGAATATGAAGTATCAAGAACAAGTAGTTTTTTTTTAACATCGCTTCTATTCAACAATTTTTCGTCTGATATAGACATACTTTTAAGTAATTAATATTTATTCAAACATTCAATTACAAAGTCTATTTCATTATCTGATAATTCCGGGTACATGGGAAGTGATACACAATTCGCAGCCAAGTATTCGGCATTGGGAAAATCTCCCTGCCGGTAATTTAAATTTCCATAAGCCTTTTGCAAATGGCAAGGAACAGGATAATGTAAGGCGGGAAATATGTTTTGTTCATTTAAATATTTTATTAACCCACCCCGTTCTTCAACAGTTACTACGAACAAATGGTAAACAGATTGGGCCCAATCGGGTTGTTTCTGCATGGCAATTTTATTATTACGTATACCTTGCTGGTACTTCTTTGCCAAATACCTTCTTCTTGTATTCCACCCATCCAGATACTTCAATTTAACAGTTAATGAAGCAGCTTCAAGTCCACCCATTCGCATATTATAACCGACTTGGTCATGTAAATAACGGGTATTTGATCCGTGATTTTTTAAACTTTGCAGGTGTTTATAATATACTTCATTATTTGTTGTTATACCCCCTGCTTCACCACATGCCCCCAGGTTCTTGCCTGGATAAAAACTAAAACAAGCCATTTCTCCGAAACCACCAACAGGAATTCCTTTATACCTGGCTCCTTGTGCCTGTGCGGCGTCCTCCAGTAAATACAATTTATGTCTGGTACAGATCTGCTTTACAGCATCAATATCAAATGGTTGACCATACAAATGCACTCCTATAATTGCCCTTGTTTTATCAGTTATCTTTTCTTCTAATTTAGATACATCAATTTCCCATGTTTCCAGATCACAATCCACAAAGACTGGCATAGCACCGGAATAAGTTACCCCCCAGGCTGTTGCTATAAAAGTATTAGCGGGAATTATTACTTCATCGCCTTTACCAATACCTAATGCCAAAAGTGCAAGGTGCAATGCAGATGTACCATTATTGACAGAAACAGCATATTGGGTCCTACAGAAAGAAGCATAAGATTTTTCAAAGTCTTCAGCAAACGCTCCACCAGAAAATGCAGTTTGGTCGTATACCTTTTCAAATATCTCGAATATCTCCTTCTTTATCTGCTGATGCTGCTTTTTCAGATCAAGGCATGGTATATGAAATTCATTCATCAAATCAAAACATTTAAGCGATGTATTTAATGATTTTTGCAGGATTTCCTGCTACTACAGCATTTTTGGGTACGTCTTTTGTTACAACTGAACCAGCTCCAATAATTGAATTTTCCCCGACTGTAATACCACATAATATGGTAACGCTTGATCCAATCGAGACACCAGTTTCTATTGTGGTTTCTATACAAACCCAATCTGCTTCGGTTTGCAATGTTCCCATTTCATTGAAAGATCTTGGAAATTTATCGTTGATAAAAGTGACATTATGACCTATGAACACATTATCTGCTATATGCACCCCTTCGCAAATAAAGCTATGGCTAGATATTTTACAATTTCGTCCTATGGTAACACCTTTTTGGATTTCAACAAAAGCACCCACTTTACTATTATCGTCTATAGTGCATCCATAGGCATTAACAAAATTGAAGATCCGCACATTCTCCCCGACTGCAACATTTTTGAGAATTTGCCGTTCAGTCTGCACATTAAGTATTTCCATCAAAATAATTTACTAGATGATAACCTCCGCACCCTTTCGCTTTAACGATTTATCTGATGCTTCCAGGACCTTTACGACATCAATCCCGATCTTATAGGATGACCTGGGCAGTTTACTTTCCTGAATACTATTTAAAAAATCATTTGCAACAGAGGCTAGTGCTTCTGTATTATTTAGTTTAGGTACGAATATATCACCTACCCTATAATCAACCAAAATCTGTTTTTTTTCCTCAGCTGTTTTAAATTGATATGCAGTATCATAGATTTTTACCTTCTCGGTAGGTTCAACATCATTGTAAATAATCATTTTCTTATCCCCACCGATCAACATCATTCTAACTTTTACCGGACTGGTCCATGAGCAATTAAAATGCGCAATAAACCCTGAGGAATAATTTATTGTCAGGTAAGCAATATTCTCGAAGTCGTTCATTGTATGGCTTATACCTGTTGCATTAACACTATAGGGCTCCTCATTATAAAGATACCTTAATATGGAAAGATCATGAGGAGCCAAGTCCCATAGTACGTTGATATCAGGTTGAAAAAGTCCCAAATTGATCCTGGTAGAGTCCAAATACCTTATATTACCTAAAATATCAGCGTCCATGATTTCTTTAATCTTTTCTATAGCACCCGTGTATAAAAAGGTATGATCTACCATTAATATCAGGTTTTTTTTTAGGGCAAGCTCAATCAATATTTCACATTCGTTGACAGTTGAAGCCATTGGTTTCTCAAGCAAAACGTGTTTCCCGTTCATGAGTGCTTTTTGCGCCAATGGAAAATGAGAAAATACAGGAGTGGATATTATTACTGCATCGATTGCTGGGTCATTAATAATATCATTGCCGTCACTGTATCGATGTATGGAAGGATATAATTGAGAAAGAATCTGAAGCCGGTCTGGCCTAGAATCTGCTACAGCCCTTATCAAACAATGTTTCTGACCATAAAAATTACGGACCAAATTTGGTCCCCAATACCCATAACCGATTATACCAATCTGAATCATACCTTTTTTTCAAAGTTATAGAATATGGGAACTCTGTCCAATTGTATATTCATGTGGACGTTATCCAAGATTGAATATCAGTATATGCTATATTTTAGGCATTCTTTCTTACATGAATAATAGATACTATTTATGGTTTCTTACATCTTGCTTCAATTGCATTTCCACTGAATTCACACCAGATATCAGTAGCGCCAAGTTTCACCAATAAATTAAATATCTGCCGTTTACTCCTGAAATGTTTATGCCAGTCCGTAAGGGAATCATGTGTATCTAGCATGGCCCATTCCTGCTGTTGTACTTCATTCAACTGTGGAAAGGCACGATAATATGAAATAACAGGCGATAGCCTGTTCAAGAGCATACTCATAACCCTGCTTTTTGCGAATTTTTTGTGCCAAGGCAGGTATTTTTTTACGAGTCGCTGTGTATTCGGAATGGTCACTTCGGAGGATTTGCCTTTTAACTTATTGCGGTATAAAGGTGCTAAACGGAAGCAATGTGATCTGTTAAAAGCATAATGATCAATTACCAGTGAGCCACCTCTTTTGACCAGTTTATACAGATTTTCGATGGTATGTTCAGGGTCCGGGGTATGTTGTATAACACCCAGACAAACAACTACATCAAAAGATTCGTTAGCGAAAGGCATGTCATTGATATCTGCCTGAATGACAAGATGGTTTTCATTTTGCGGAAAGTTTTCTTGGTTCACTTCCACAGCTGAACTCAGATCGGAAGAAACCAGAACTGCACCCTTCTCTAAAATAATTTCTGTGAATCGTCCCGCCCCACATCCTGCTTCTAGTACAAGTTTATTCTTCAGATCATTCTTTAAATTACCCAGGCAACGATTCAGTCTGTTTGCACTGATAGGTATACCGGAATATGAATCTAACTGCGTTAGTCTGTAATTCTTCCATTGGTCTCCAAAAAGAGATGCATATGAACTTTCATTTGTAAAACGAAGAATACCATTCACTTCCTTTGCTTCCATACCATCACATACCCACTTCTTTTCAAACTTTGAATATTTTTCTTTACTTCTTCTGTTATAAAATTCAGGAAACATATATTATTGTTAACAAAGTCCTTAATCAAATTAATCAGTATAAATAGAATTGAATATAATCAATTCAGACTACTTTTAGTTGCTCATAAATGGCCAACAGTTCAATCAAATACTTATCTCGTCTTACTGTTTGCTCCGCATAAACTTTAGCATTATTTGCCATAACATTTATATCCGTTCTTTTATCCAGGATGGATATTAAAATATCTGCAGTAGCCTTTTCATCATTAAGGTCAAAATAAAGTGCATTTTCATTAACTATACTCCTTACTGGTAATATATTGGACAACATTAAGGGAACACCAGATGCCATGGCTTCAAACACCGATAAGGGAAAGCCTTCATTTTTTGAAGGCAATATAAACAAGTCGTACTTAGGTAGAATCACTGACATATCATTGATTTGACCCATCATCCTTACTTTTACTCCTTTTTCATGAATCAGTTTTTCATATTTCTCTATATCACCATTTCCATAAATATCCAGGTATATTTCTTTGTCCTTTAGGTGGGTAAATACTTCAATTAGGTATTCGAAGTTTTTAACAGGACTCAGCCTTGCAGCAGATACTATACGCAAAGCAGTAGATTCCCTCTTATATTCCTTATCTTTTTGTGAAAAGAAACTATCCGATACAAAATTATTTAGTGTA
>JANYAL010000093.1 GCA_025361325.1 Bacteroidota bacterium | reverse complement strand
AACACTCATTTTGTTGATAAACTGGTTGAGATATTTAAAAACAGGAGCGAATTCGTTCTTTGTATTTCACCTGAGGGAACCAGGGAAAAAGTTGAACGTTTAAGAACCGGATTTTATTTTATAGCAAAAAAAGCTAATGTACCTATCGTCATGGTAGGACTGGATTTTGAGAACAAACATTTCATAATTTCTCCTCCTTTTAATACAGGAGATGACGAGGAGAAGGATTTTAAAAATATTATCGATTTTTTTGCGCCAATTAAAGGGAAGAACCCGAAATTGGGATTGGGACATATTAAAGAGTATAGTTAATCCATACAGGTATATATTTTAAATTCGCCCATCCGCCTTATTTTGCCTACATTTGCACAAAATTTAGAAATGGTAAATGATCTCATCACTAAATTCCTGGAACCTGTTCACTTGGCTAAAAGTTCTATTAAAATAGAATTTAAGAAACGCAATACAATAATTGGCATTTTTGTAAAATCGGCTGATTACGATGATCTGAAGTCCAAGAATTTCTGGCGTATTGTTTCAGAAATACATATTCCTGAATGGAAGAAGACAAACGACAATAAACTCTCTAAGATTTTCAGTGGCTCTGAATTCACCCGGTTGACACTAGCCAAGGAAAAATAAGGACTGTAAATTTTGTTTAAACATTACTACAGCCTGAACTGTTTTATCTTGTAATAAATAATATATTGAATAACGTCTATTGGTCAGAGATTTCTTCCTGCATTATTTCCTCTTGGTTTTGGTAATTCCTTCCTTGGTATCTTTTCGGTACGCTGGGCTGTGTTATATACAAACGTGGCAATTACAGTTGCCGATTGTTTCAGGTCATCCGGTAACAGATGGTCATATGTATCCATATTTGTATGATGAGTTCGGGTGTCATATGATATAGGATCCTGGATGAATTGAAATCCGGGAATTCCTACTGCATCAAAAGATTGGTGATCTGTACCGCCTGTATTACTGATGGTAACGGTTTTGGCCCCCAATTCATTGAACGGCTCAAGCCAATTCTGAAAAATAGGGCCTGCATTCTTATTTCCTTGAAGGTATATGCCCCTGATTTTACCCGTACCATTGTCTAAATTATAATAGGCAGATATTTTACCATGCTCAGGTTTTAAAACCATATCGGAAGGATCTGCGAAGTGATTCTTGACATATGCCCTGGACCCCAATAATCCTTCTTCTTCCCCACTCCATAAAGCAATACGAATAGTTCTTTTAGGCTGTAACCCGTTGGCCTTAATTATTCTCATGACTTCCATCATAACAGCACAGCCGGCTGCATTGTCCGTAGCACCCGTGGCACCGTGCCAACTGTCCAGATGACCTCCGATCATTACCAATTCCTCTTTTAATACAGGGTCCGAGCCAGTTATTTCAGCAACAACATTATATCCTTTGATATCGCTGTTATAGAATTTAGTTTTTACATCAGCTTCCAGTTCTACTTTCTCACCTGTAATCAGCAATCGTTGTATCCTTAAATAATCATCACTTGAAATCATCACCCAGGCAAAATCATTCTCTGCGTCTTTTGTATATGACCCACCGTTCTGTACAAACAATGTTCCTTCATTGCCACTGCGACTCATGCTCAGGACTAGTGCCGGTTTCTCAGTCTTAAAAAAATCATTGAACTGGCGCTGTAATAATTGTTGTTGGCGACGAACTGACATCTGTTGCGGATTAAAATTACGAGGCACTCCACGGCCGGTGTCAGGTTTTGCGTTGGCCATCTTGTCCAACGAACTGTCTGTAAATCTGGTGGCGTCCGGATTAAAAGAAGGGTGAAGCGTATCCGCGGAATATACCATTACTATCTTACCACTGAGCTTACCCGAATAATTCTGGTACAGGTCTGCCGAATCCTTGACTTTGATAAGTATTACTTCTCCATTCAAGATTTTCTTTCCGGGTGTACTTCCGGTCCAAGCACGGGGAATTGCAATAATAGTGGAATAGTATGGTTTAGTCATCGCAACATAACAACGTGTTTGTTCCCAGCCCTTTCCAAAATCACCCCAAGGCTCAAGAGCAGCATTGGCAAGACCCATATTTGTCATTTGTTCCTTAGCCCAGTTTGCTGCCCTGAAAAAACCGGGAGAATTCATGAGTCTTGGTCCGCTTGCATCTGTCAAATGAAAGGCATTATCCATTACTTTGGAGTTGAATAATCCCTCATTCTTGATCTTACTAATTTCCGCATCAGTTTGAGAGAATACGTAAATTCCTGAAAAGAATTGAAGTACTACCAGAGAAAGATATTTTTTCATATTGGGAGTCTTAATAATTAAGACTAAAAGATACTAAAAAAAAAGGAAAAAAGATCTAGACAGCTACTAAAATCTATTTTAGTCTTTTTGTGCCGGGTATTTCCATGACCAATTCGGTTCCATACACAGTGGCGGGGGTCTGGAAACCAGGTTTGAAATTATTTTCAAGAACTTTTTTGGCAATGATTAGACTACTATGAACCGTGAGCGTATATCCTTCCGGACAACTAATACAGGCATAACTGAATACTCCGGAAGCATTATATACCTCACCCCAGACAAAACTTTTTCCTTTAAGCCGCTGTTCATCTGTTGGACCAGGTGGCTTTGATTTTATTTTTTTTCTGATGAGTTTACGAACGAATGAAGTACGTAATAACCAATTGAAAGCCCATTGAAATTTAAGTAACCAGTACACTTTCGGGGCAACCCCTGTATAGGTTTCTATATTTGGGATACCAGTACTGAAATAAGCGGTGGAAATATCTCCCCACGGTATGCTCATTACAAACCGTTTATTATCTACAAAATCTACCCACATGCCATGCTGCCCCAAGGGTTTTCGTATGATCCTCCCGTTCTCCCTTACAGCACCTCCCTCGCCCAATTTGCCTGCCATGGTAATTGCCGTGCCATGCGATATACTGCTACCTGTTGATGCAAAAGCCAGCTTCAAATGCGTAGCATCAGGAAGTTGTTGTTTTAAAAGTTGGGCTATGCAGTCAGTTGGTACAACATCAAAACCCACGCCCGGCATGATCATAACACGCTTTTCTTTTCCTGCAGTATCATATCGTTTCAGCATTTCAAAAACGGTAATATCCCCATTAATATCCAAGTAATGAACACCCTTTTCAAGGCAGGCTTCGATCATTTGTTTTGAAGTGAAATTGAATGGACCCGCACAATGCAGCACCAGTTTCACATTTGATAAGGCACTTTTCACAGCTTCAGGATCGTCAAGTTCAAATAAAACATAGGGTAGCTTAAGTGCAGCAGCTAATGGAATGATATTTTCCGCTGTTCGTCCAGCAAGTATGGGCTCAAGTTGATAATCAACAGCATACTTCGCGATAAGTCTGCCAGTATATCCATTGGCACCATATAGAAGGAATTGATCCGGCATTTTAAAAAATGTTGAGAATTTGGTAAGGGATCATGCCTTGATATAGTTAATGAAATTGCAGAACATTCGCTCAAAATCATTTAGATTACAAACAAGCATGAACTCAATAGGTTATTACTTCATTTCCATATAACTCTCCATAGGTTCACAGGTACAGACGAGATTCCTGTCGCCAAATGTATTATTAATGCGACCAATAGAAGGCCAGAATTTATTCTTAAGCGTATAGGCCAACGGAAAGGCGGCATCCATTCTTGAATAGGAATGGATCCATTCATCGGAACAGACAACAGTCTGGGTATGGGGCGCATTTTTTAAAGTATTGTCTGTTTTATCCTTTCTGCCTTCTTCTATGTCCTTAATTTCATGGTAAATGCTGATAAGGGCTTCACAGAACCTGTCCAGTTCTGCCTTGTCCTCACTTTCAGTTGGTTCAATCATGATGGTACCCGGTACGGGGAAGCTCATGGTCGGTGCATGGAAGCCATAATCCATCAATCTTTTGGCTACATCCTCTGCTTCAATACCAGTGGAGGACTTAAAAGGACGAAGGTCTATAATGAATTCATGTGCGCAAAAACCATGCTTACCTGTATAGAGGATCTTGTAATAGCTTTCCAGTTTTGCCTTCATGTAATTGGCATTGAGAATGGCATATGCCGTTGCGCTTTTCACTCCCTGAACCCCAAGCAGTTTAATATAGGCATAACTGATCAGCAATATGCTTGCACTACCGAATGGAGCGGCACTCACTGCAGTTGTGGCTGTTTCAGGCACATGCAAGGTATCTTTTATCATATGCCCCGGTAAATAGGGCTTCAGTTTATTGTTCACGCAGATGGGACCCACTCCCGGTCCACCTCCGCCGTGCGGTATTGCAAAAGTTTTATGCAGGTTCAGGTGGCAAACATCCGCACCAATAATACCAGGACTTGTTAAACCCACCTGGGCGTTCATATTGGCACCATCCATATATACCAACCCACCGTTTTTATGTATTATTCTGCAGATCTTTTTAATGCTCTCTTCAAATACTCCATGCGTGCTGGGGTACGTAACCATCAGTCCGGCCAGTTGTTCTTTATGTTCTTCAACCTTGATTTTCAGGTCAGCCACATCGATATGCCCCTCTTCATTGCTTTTTACCACAACTACCTTCATTCCGGCCATGATTGCACTTGCCGGGTTGGTGCCATGCGCGGAAACTGGTATCAAAACAATATTTCGATGTGATTCCTTCCTGTCAGTATGGTAAGCCCTAATGGTCAGCAACCCGGTATATTCGCCTTGCGCACCGCTGTTGGGTTGTAATGAACAGGCAGTGAAACCTGTAATCTTGCAGAGATAATTTTCCAGTTTTTTGATGATTGACTGATAACCCCTGGTCTGTGATGCCGGGGCAAAAGGATGTATGGCACTGAATTCCGGCCAACTGACGGGTATAAGTTCAGTTGCGGCATTCAGCTTCATGGTACAACTGCCCAAAGCGATCATCGAAGTATTCAGGCTAAGATCCTTGTTCTCCAGCGATTTTATATAACGCATCATCTGGCTCTCACTGTGGTGCCTGTTAAAAACAGGATGTGC
>JANYAL010000064.1 GCA_025361325.1 Bacteroidota bacterium | reverse complement strand
ACCCAGGAGCCTACTATACGAAAAGGCATGGCCATGAGGAACCATGGGTTGCGGCGCATACCGCTTTTCAGTATCGCACAGTGGCTAGCGGTGAACAAAGCGCTTAATTCCTTCACCGAATATACGCGTACATGGGTGGGGTCGTCCTTAAAGTTCAGGGTACCTTTCATGGAAGGTAAACGGGTACTTTTTTCGCCGGGATATTCCACATAGATATAACCGCCTGACTTTAGCTTGGGCAGCAAGCCCCTGATCACTTCGTCGCCGTTGTACAGGTGTTCAATGACATGCACCAGGTTCACCGCATCGAAATAAAGATCGGGTATGGAAGAGAAATCAAGTAGGGTGAGGTCCATCTCATAAAAAGCAGTCATCTGTTCAAGGTCATCATTGCTATTATTATAATCCTTCTTAAGATCCACTCCATGGTATTCGCAGTGGGGAAAGACCCTTTTTGTTTTAGTGGCAGAATGATTGCCTGCACCAATATCCAGGAGGACAAATGGCCGGTTACCAAATGCCCTTTTCAAATAAATGAATTTATTGATGAAGGAAGAGGCAAAGGCTTGTACAGTCATACTATGGTTGGGGGTAATTCATTTGTTTTGGTGCCGGATACTGATGGATGCATACCCGGCTCATTCCGTGATTCATGATGAGATCGTTCAACCGGCTGAAGAAAATTATTAATTTTCTTTACAACATACTTTTTCAAATAATCTGGTATGCATTTACCCAGTATAGAGTAACAGGCATCCGGTATCAGGTATTCAGCATCAGTCTTTCTTCACCCCAATCACCGGTAATGCCTTATCCCGGATCAGCTGGTTAAATTTCACCAGGTCATCCTCCATGATCTTCTTTAGCTTGTCCAGCTGGGTATTGGCCTGTCCGGACAGGTCTGCAAAAGCATCCTGCACCTGCCTGGCTGGTGCTGCATTACCGCTAGCGGCAAAATTATAGAGCCCGGATATCTTGTCATCCAGCCGTATGGGAAAGTTCAGCACATCCTGCCCGCTCTTGGCCCTGGTTTGGTGCAGCGCGTCTTCTATCACTGTCATTTGTTTATTGATCGTATCGGCCTGCTGTTTGATTTCCTTAGGGCAATCCTTTCCCTGCTTGTCTACAAAATCATTGAGCTGTTTACGGATCTCCCGGATGTTCCGGATGGCTTTCATGATATCTGAGAATTTATCCCGTACACTCACCTGGAAATTGAACTGTGCCTCGTAATCCTGCTGCGAAATGTTGTACACAGGGTTTGCCTTAATAAGAAAACTGGTTTCGAGAGAATCCGTGCCTGTCTTTATTTTATAAAAGTATTGTCCGGGTGCGGCTTTGGGGCCGGATACCGAGCCATGCCACAGAACCAGTCCATCGATCTTTTCGGCCGGCGGGTAATACATGTTCCACACGAATTGGTTGATGCCCTTGTTCACTTCTATCTTATCCTCCTTTTCCTTTGCTGTGGTGGAATAGGTACGGATGAGTTTCCTGTTCTTATCCAGGATATCGATACTGAGTTTGATGGAGTCGGTCACATACTGCACATAATAATTGAGGACAGGTCCGTTAGGCGGGTTCATGCCGGCATTCTTTGCATTGAGGTTCTGGTATCCTTCATACCGGTATGCTTCATTGACAGGATAGGCAAACACATTCTTGTCCAGTGCTGCATGATCCTTCTGTTGTACCATGGTCAGGTCATCAATGGCCCAGAAAGCACGTCCCTGCGTAGCCACGATGAGGTCGTTCTCTTTGATGGTAAGATCGGTGATCGGAACCAGGGGAAGGTTTAACTGAAAAGGCTTCCAGTTGTCGCCATCATCATAACTGATATACATGCCGTATTCGGTTCCGCAGTACAGGAGTCCGGGCCTTCTTTTATCGGCCCTGATGCAGCGGGCGAAATGCCCGGGGGCAATGCCATTGGTTATCTTCGTCCAGGTGGTACCGTAATCTTCGGTCCGGTAGATATAGGGAGTGAAATCATCGCTCTTGTATTTTGTTCCCACAAAATAGGCCTTCCCTTTTTTGAAGGGGTCGGTTTCCACGCAGTTCCACATCATCCATTGCCCGGCATCCCTGGGTGTCACGTTCGCCCAGTGCTGCCCCCCGTCCCTGCTCACCTGTATGAGACCATCATCACTACCTGTCCAGAGCAGGTCTTTTTCCACGGTGGATTCTGCTGCGGTGAAAATGGTGCAATATACTTCCACACCTGTATTGTCTTTGGTGATGGGACCGCCGCTGGAACGCTGCCTGATCTTATCGTTGGTGGTAAGGTCCCCGCTAATGGCTGTCCAGGAGGCCCCTTCATTTTCGGTAGCGAACAGTACATTCCCGGCTGCGTATAATTTTTTTGGGTTATTGGGTGAAAAGAAGATAGGGAAGTTCCATTGAAAGCGGTACTTGCTCATATCGGCACCTGCACCCAGGGGGTCGTCGGGCCATACGCTTACCGCGCGGTTTTCGCCTGTCTTATGATCATACCGGGATAAATAACCGCTGTAATTTCCACCATATACGATATCCGGGTTCAGCGGATCGGCCACTACATAACCACTTTCTGCCCCTGCAGTTGGCTGCCAGTCGTCCTGGTTGATCTCTCCCCCGTTGCTCCTGGATAATATCCGCAGGGTGGAATTATCCTGCTGCGCCCCCAGTATGCGGTAGGGGTAATGGTTATCGGTACTCACACGGTAGAACTGTGCAGTCGGTTGATTGTAATACGTGCTCCAGTTATTACCCCCGTCGAAGCTTACCTGTGCACCTCCGTCATCACCGATGATCATGCGGTTACCGTCTTCCGGATCTATCCAAAGGTCGTGGTGATCGCCATGGGGTGTATTGATGTGGTGGAAGGTCTTGCCCCCGTCCGTACTTTTCTGGAATTCCACATTCAATACATATACCAGGTCTGCATTTTTAGGATCCACGAACACTTTGCTGTAATACCATGCCCGCTGGCGGATATTGTTATCGCTGCTTTGCAGCGTCCAGGTATCTCCGCCGTCATTGCTCATGAAC
>JANYAL010000027.1 GCA_025361325.1 Bacteroidota bacterium | reverse complement strand
TGTACAGAAAAATTAGTCTTCCATTTCCTCAGATACCGGCTGTACCCGGTATTTAAATTTACCACCAGCCCCTCTGCCGTATTAAATTCTAGGTTCTTGACCAGGGATCCAATCTCCCAGGTAAAACTACCCGCTTTGCTGTAACGTGTCCTGTGCAGTCCATTCCATAAAACATCATAAATTCTTAATTTTCCACGGTGCTTGTTCATGGAATCCACGGAAGATTGGCTCTGTAGTGAATCTTTCTGAATATCATATAAACTGTCCTTGACCTGGTAATCCCTTTTCTCCTCCTGTTCCAGAGGTACGGGCCGGATGCTATCCCAGTATACCCGGGGACGCTTGTTTACGCCTGTATCATATTTAATGATCACCCGGTTGAATACCTGTTTAGAGTAAACAGGGTTAATTGTATAATTGGAATACACGTTCACGAAGTTGCCGACTGCATCGATGCCAAGCTTCCTGAAATTGAAATGAATGAGCTGATTCTTCACCCGCCAAATATCCTTACTTACTGGTACGTGTATCTGAGTGATCTGCAGAGTATCAAGTATCTCCAACTGGGCAGAAGGGGTAAGAATAAGATCGGCACTGTGAATTCGCCAGTCATTCTCAGTAATGTTTATGATGCCCGTGAATAAAGGCTCATATTTCCGGCGTGGAGTTACCCTGATGCTATTAATCTCTTTACCGTCTTCCCAGAAACTTCCCAGGAATTTATAAGAATAAAAACTAATGGCATTGTCTGAAATGGGTGAAATGAAACCACGTGGATTGAACCTTTCGCTGAAAATAGTAACATTGTTATTATAGAAACTGATGAAAGCGGGAAAGGTGAACCCGAACCCACCACTGCCACTTACACGGCTGCTGATCACTTCCATTTTGAATTTGTCGGGCTCCTGAAGCTGTATCCTGTCAATTGATTCGGAGAAATAAATGATCCCTTTCCCTGAAGAATCAACCCCCATTTCCTTACGGTCCTGTTCGGGAACTTTCTGGCCAAGTATTTTATCAGGCAGGTTCCTGAGCTTCATGATATCCTTTGTATACAGGTCGCAGGTGAACCCATTCACCTGCTTATTGTAAAATGGTCTTTTGATGATTGCATTACGGATGATGAAATAAGCAGGATCCTCACCGCCACTTTTAACCACAACCGTGCTGAGATTCAGTTTCTGCTGTGAAAGTATGAATGTCACTTCTTGATCCTCCTTATCAATCACCACTTTCTTTTCCTGGCGGGTATAACCAATGTGCTGGCATACTAAGATATACGTGCCCGGAGATAAAGTAATTGAATACCTGGCCTGGTTGTTCGCACTCGCACCCATGCTTGTACCTTTTATGCTGACAGATGCATAAGGCATCAGGTCGCCCTTATCACTATAAACCGTACCGTGAATCTTTTGAGCGGAAGTGTGAATGAAAAGTAAAACGGAGAGCAGGAACAGGAATACTCGCATAATGAGATTTGCAAAATTATAAAGTTAACAGGGTATTTGTTAGGGAATCAATAAAGTTGATTTGTGTTTATCATCCCTGTTTGCTTTTGCGCAGGTAACAACCGGTAAGTGCTCCAAAACCCGCTACCAATGCCCCAATCAATGCCGTGGCCAGCATTAGCAGGAAAGGATTATCTAATTTTAAAATGAGCAGGGATATTTTATGTGCAAGTATATGATCATTGTTGTTGCTGATCCAGAAGCTCAGCCCCCCCCATAACAGGAATAAGGCAATAAACGCACAAAGAAATGCTTTCAAAGGCTTTTGGGGAATCAACAAGGCCACCATGAATGCAATAACAGCAATACTCCACCATGGAAGGTACAAACAGGCGGCAAAACTCAACAAAGCGTTCAGTATAAGTGAGGTGATAAATTTCATATCAAGGATTTGATGATTTGGTAATTAGTCTATTTGGTGAATTTGCGAACATATCTCACTGATCTGCATTTTTTGTTTTTCTGCAGGTATATAGCCCCACATATTGCAGTTGCCTATTTGCAAATCTGCACATCCATTAATCATTTGCTGAACGTTATCTTCCCTTTAACCCGCTTATCCTTCTCCTCTCCCTTTGCCATCATCCACAATGGGTAATATTTTCCCGCAACCCACTGATCAACGAAATTATCATAGTATTTACTGCCCGGGTTACCGCTTTGCCCCCCGGGATAAACACCATAAGCCTCGGTTTCCTTTGTAAGGCTAACCACCATCCTCCAGCTTGGCCCGTGATCAGGCTTGGCTGCATTAATACAATGTTCACCGCCCCCGATAGGCAGGTTCATCCTGCTTAAAGGAACCAGCTTCGCCAGGTGTGTCACATGCGTTCCTTTGTATTTCTCCCAATCCAGTTTCCCTTCATCTTCCAGTTTCTTCAACTGGATACAGGTTCGTTTAAACGCTGCCGTAACATCATCGGCGAGGGTCTCTTTCTGGGGTGTATTGATATCATCCAGGAATTTGTAGGAGGAATCTTTCAATATCGCTTCCACTACCGAACTCTCAAAAGGATGCATGATTACCTGGGGCGCCTTCGCATATTCATCATCAAAAACAGTATCGGTAAAATTCTTCCAAAGCAGTTCAAAGACAGTCGGCCCTTTTGAACCTACTTCATTCCTGAAATTCCAGTTACTGAACAGGTCAAAATATTTTTTCTCAATTGCAGTGAGATCATTGATCTTCATGTTCTTCAAGAACAGGGGTGCAGCTGTTGCAGCGAACTGGTCGTAGGTATCGGTCTGCAAACGCATCATGTCCTGCGGAGTAATATCATTCATGGCATTTAGCATTTTATTGACGCGGATGCCGCGATAAGGGGGGTAATCCCGTCCCAGGTAGTACGGATAGTTTTCATCTACGGGTTTCTGGTTGGCACTGCTGATGTATCCCCTTTCGGGGTTAAGCTGGAAGGGAACCTCATCCTGCGGAATCAATCCCTGCCACAGGTAAGAAGTATCCTTGCCCGGCATAACAAAATCACCCTGGCCTTTCCACTTGGCCGGCCACTCTCCCTGTGTACGGATAGCAATATCCCCATTCTTACAGGCAAATGCTGCATTCTGCCCGGGGGTATGGAGGTTCGTGACCGCATTGGAATAATCAGCATAATTCTTAGCACGGTCAAGCAGATTGAATATCTTCAATTCATTACTACGGTCATGCGCCTTCCACCTGACAGCGTAATATTTGCTATTGACATTGCGCTTGCCGCTGAAAGACCTGTCATACATAACCGGGCACCAGTCATTGCCCAGTTGTACATAAGCTACTGAATCCGTATAATCAGCTTTATCTTTTATTTTGATGGTCTCCACCCGGAACCGGGTTGGATGATAGGCTCCATTGAATAAGTACTGACTCCTGCTGCTATCCCTGAATGATATCTCATAATAATCCCGGACATCCCGCCCGCCATTTGTGAAGCCGAAGGCACAGCTGTCGTTGTAACCAATGATCACACCAGGTGCGCCCGGAAAGCTGACCCCATACACATTAAAAGCCGGTGTGGAAAGCTGGATCTCGTACCACAATGAAGGCAGATTGAGTCCCAGATGCGGGTCATTACACAGGATAGGAGCCCCCGATCTTGTTTTCTTACCGCTCACCGCCCAATTATTGCTTCCATTATCAGGATCAGGTTTTATTGTCTCACGTATGGCCAGATCTTTATTGTTCAGGTAAACGGAATCTGCACCCGGGGGAGTTTTGGGAAATACTTT
>JANYAL010000352.1 GCA_025361325.1 Bacteroidota bacterium | reverse complement strand
ATTTGAATGAAAGTATGCTTACCGGAGAAAGCAAGCCGGTTCAAAAAATAAAGGGGGAAAAAGTAATTGCAGGTTCTATTAATGGCAATGGAGCTATTAAAGTTATAGTGTCTCATGGCGCAAAAGACTCCTATTTATCACAGGTGATAAAGCTGGTACAGGATGCACAAAACTCCAAATCAAATACGCAACTCTTAGCAGACAAAGCAGCCAAATGGTTAACTGTTATTGCGATTGTTGCAGGTGTATTAACCTTTTTATATTGGTATTTAACAGGCCAGTCCCTGGCGTTTGCTATGGAGCGGATGGTTACTGTAATAGTTATCTGCTGCCCCCATGCTTTGGGTCTTGCTGTACCGTTAGTGGTTGCCAGATCAACTACGCTAGCTGCAAAAAGTGGACTGCTGATTAAGAACAGAACAGCATTTGAAAATGCAAGAAAAATAACCACGATTGTATTTGATAAAACAGGAACATTAACCGTGGGTAAATTTCAGGTAGTAAGATATGTAACACACAGTCTAACCTACACAAAGGAACAGATACTGCAATATGCTGCTGCGCTGGAACAAAACTCAGAGCATCCAATTGCTACGGGTATTACCGCCAAGGCAAAGGAATTAAACATGGTACTACCGGAAGTAAAAGGCTTTGAAGCTATTACCGGAAAGGGAATTACCGGAATCATTGACAGTAAAGATGTAATGGTAGTTAGCCCCGGGTATCTAAAAGAAAAATTTACATTTCTTACCAAAGATGATACTGTAAAAGCAGAGGAAACATTGGTATTTGTATTAGTAGATGAAGAGATAGCCGGTTCTATTGCACTTGCAGATGAGATCCGCACCGAATCGTTTGATGCTATAAAAACATTGCGTCAAAATAAAATCAAGGCCACCCTGCTCACTGGTGATAATGCAATTGTTGCCAAAGGAGTAAGTGAACGGTTAGGCATGGATGGTTTTATTGCGGAAGTGTTACCCCATCAAAAATTAGAGAAAATAAAAGAACTGCAAAGCAAAGGAGAGTTTGTTGCCATGACAGGTGATGGTGTAAACGATGCGCCAGCTTTGGCAATTGCAGATGTAGGGATTGCTGTTGGCAGCGGCAGCGATATTGCTGCTGAAACAGCGGGAATAGTTTTGGTAAACAGTAACCCTAAAGATGTAGTAAACCTCATTTTATTTGGCAAAGCCACTTACCGGAAAATGATACAGAATTTAATTTGGGCAACAGGGTATAATATAATTGCATTGCCATTGGCAGCAGGGGTTTTATATAATCAGGGTATTTTATTAAGCCCTGCCGCAGGTGCAGCATTAATGACGGTGAGCACTGTGGTGGTAGCTATTAATGCAAGCATGTTAAAAGTTAGAAACTAAATTTAATAATCTTAAAAAATAAGAAGTGAAAATATATCAAATGATTACGATGCCAAAAACAGACAAGCGTCAATATTCAACTTAATAATTTTATACAAACATTTATTATAAACACTAAAAAAGAAAGTTATGAAAATTTTAATTCCTGCGGCAATTGCCACTATGTTCGCTTTACAAGCCTGTAATGGGAACAACAATTCTTCTACTGATTCAAAAATGATGACTGACACTACAATGAAAATGCCAGAACACAACGATGCAAAAATGGATGGAACTGGTAAGATGGAAATGGACAATGAATTGATGAAATCCATGAGGAGTTCTATGGATAAAATGAAAGCTGTTAAAATGAATGGTGATTTTGATGCGGAATTTGGAGGTATTATGATTGAACACCACCAAGGTGCAATTGAGATGGCAAATATTGAATTAAAGTCAGGGACAGATCAAACCATGAAAACATTGGCACAAAATATCATTACGGCTCAAACAGAAGAAATAACAAAATTTAAAACATTGTTGGCGGCACACAAAGAAAATATAGTAAAAGGCGAACATCCGGAATTAATGGAAGCAATGAATGGTATGGATGCTAAAATGAAAGAAAATAAAATGACAGGCAATACTGACAAAGATTTTGCAATGATGATGAAAGTACACCACCAGGGAGCGATAGAAATGGCTAAAGGAGAATTAGGGGACGGAAAAAATTATGAATTTAAAAAATTGGCACAACACATAATAGAGGAACAAAATAAAGAAGTCATACAGTTTGATAATTTTTTAACTAAAATGAAATAAATCCATGCCCCAGGTGCTGCATTAATGACAGTGAACACTATCAATAAGCATGTTGAAAGTAAAGAAATAATTATTCTATTAACTCAGTATAAATAAAAAACAATTTACAAGAACCACTAAGTATGTTTAAAGGATTACAAACATATCTGTTCAAAAAGAAACAAATTCTTTGCCCGATTATTTTTAAAGGGTATGGAACTGCTATTCTATTGGAAGTTGTGGCCATAGTTTTTGTTTTTGCAATCTGGTGGCTTAACCATACCCCATCATTGGAGGGTATTTGGAAAGATTTTCATGGAAGCAATGATATAATAGGGACATTTTGTGAAAGGCTCGAATTGGACAAGCCAGTGAGGCAACCTGTTAATACATTCAGCAGTATTATATATTTAAAAGTAGCGGTCATTATTTTTAAAAAAAGCTGGCTGGAAAAGAAGATCAACCGCAATTACAGCTATAATAAAACATACTTTGTGCCGGAATTTATCTTTGGATTTGTCCTTCTGTATGTTTTTTGTGCCAGTTCCTTTTATCATGCTTCGTTGATAAAACCCGCCCTTAAACTTGACTACTCAGCCGTGTATTTTTTTTCACTTTTTCCGGTACTGTATTTTTCAGGCAAATGGTCGCTTATCAATAACAGCAAGCAGTTACGTATCTCAAACAAAGCGTTAACTATTGCCTTTTATTCAATTTATATCATCATAGCACTTTTACTCTCCTTTTATACCCCGAAGGGTAAAGAGCATATTGTAATATTTATAAACATTTTGATATTCTTTTCATTTACTGTTGCAGCAGTATTTGCTAAACTGAAAAAAGATAATTTGAATTACCTGGTTTTAAGTATTGCTTGCATTATGGTCGCCCTTGTCTGGTTTGAGTTGGATAAATACAGGGTTCTGTGCAATCCTGACAGTTATTTTCAACCACATAGTTTTTGGAATTTATTTATAGCATTGTCAGGATTTTATTTTTATGTGTATATACAGAGTGAAGGTATGGCAGCGGCGGCAACCTCAACCAGGATGCATTCAGTATAAACACTGAACTATAAATACGGTAGAAGAAAAATTTAATGCAGTTTAAAATTAAATTATCATGGACATAAGCACTGAACTTACATTACTGCCCCGTTTGCTGATTGCCACTGTACTGGGTGGTATCATTGGGTATGAACGGGAAATACATGGAAGGGCAGCAGGCATCAGAACCTATGCCGCTGTTTCTTTGGGTGCAGCCATGTTTACCATTATCAATGCACATGTACCCAACTTATCTGACCATACAAGAATTGTTTCAAATATTGTAACCGGAATAGGCTTTTTAGGCGCTGGTATTATTTTCCGTGATGCTGGAAATGGATTGATAACAGGGCTTACTACTGCTGCTACACTGTGGGCTACCGCAGCCGTTGGTGTTGCTGGTGGTTTTGGTATGTATGTAATCAGCATATTCAGCACCATAATTCTTTTTCTTTTATTATACCTGAATAATGCACCTTTTATTAAACGGCTAAAAAATAAGAATAAACTGCTTAAATAGCTTGTGGCACTTATAATAGAGGAATGTAATCGCAATTGACAAACAGAATTCAGCAGCGGGACGATTTTGTAAACATCTTAAAATAAAATTATGAACCAGAAAATTATCATCCCTATAATGTTGCTGTTATTTACAGCAGCAGGATGCAGTACTGCTTATAATCTTACTTATGCAGACTACGATAAAAGTATTGAATTCGCTAGGTATAAAACATTTTCCTGGATTCTACACCAGGATAATGACAATACGCCTTACCACAACCAGATTATTTTTAATAATGCCATTAATTATTTTTCGCATGAACTGGCAGCAAGAGGTATGACAGTTGATAACGACAACCCTGATTTATTATTTGAATTAAAAGTGACGGAAAGTAAAAAAAGCAGAACAGAACAGGTTCGCTCAACAGTTCCAACCTACAACTATAATAATTCTTTCCAATACCGGGCTATTTCACCCCATAATCCTTATTACAATGTTAACCCCAGGGCATATTACTATAACAGGCCATTGAATTATAACTACAATAATTATACTTATGGATATACAACCAAAACAGTGGAGTACACCCGTGGTGGTATAACATTGAATGTAATAGACAGGAAACAAAATAAATTTATTTATACGGCCACTGTAGAAGCGGACTTATATGACCCTGCTACTTTGCAAAATGAGCTGCATCCAGCGGTACATACACTTTTAGAAGATTACCCGGTAAAACCTCCTTCTAAAAAAAGAAAATAGAAGAAAGTAATAACAATCATTTAATAAAAAAAATACAACGGGGCGGCTGGGAAAATTTAAATCGGTTCAGAAAAAAATAACAGGACAAATAATTAAAATATGCTCAATAAAATAATTCAATTTTCATTACGTAACCGTTTGTTTGTAGTTGCCTTTGCAGCTCTGTTGATGGTGTACGGTGTAATTACACTTATCAATTTACCGGTAGATGTATTGCCCGATTTAAACCGGCCCAGGGTAACCATATTTTTAGAAGCGAATGGTATGGCACCTGAAGAAATCGAAGCACAGGTAACACTGCCCGTTGAAACTTCTTTAAATGGCGCTCCCGGTGTAGAGGCAGTACGTTCTGTTGCCAGTCCAGGGCTGGGGCTTGTGTTTGTTGAATTTGACTGGAGTACCGATGTGTACCGTGCCCGTCAGTTAACCGCCGAAAAATTGCAAACAGTTCAGTTACCCAATAAAATTGTTCCGGTAATGGGGCCCATTAGCTCTGTGATGGGGCAGTTTATGATGGTGGCCGTTACTGGGGATTCCACATCACCTGCTGACATACGAACATTAAGTGATTTTACCATTAGAAGAAGGTTGATGAGTATTAAGGGGGTTAGCCAGGTGATACCAATTGGTGGTGAAAGAATGCAGTACCAGATATTGATATCTCCTGAAAAAATGCGCCAATACAATGTTTCTATCAATGAAATTGACAACGCTTTGCAGGCAACCAATCTTAACTCAACCGGAGGGTTTGTAGATGATAATAAAGGAAGTGAGGTGCTGGTGAGAAATATTGCCA
>JANYAL010000336.1 GCA_025361325.1 Bacteroidota bacterium | reverse complement strand
GAAGGATTTTGCAAAGGATTTTGATCCTTCCAGCATAGCCGCCACCTTTGAAGGACCGATGACCATGATTTCCTTTGTTTTCTTGTCGTTCTTAAAAAAGTCATAGATGCCCTTCACGAGGGGTTCTTCCGGCCCTACCAGCACCATACTGACCTTGTGCTTTATACAGGATTGAGCCAGTGCTTTGAAATCGGTAGTGGGGATGGGGAGGTTGTTGCCGCAAAGGGCCGTACCTGCATTGCCGGGTGCAATGAACAAGGTATCACAAAGTTTACTTTGCTTTATTTTCCAGGCCAGTGCATGTTCCCTGCCACCGGAACCGATCAGTAATATATTCATAGAAATTCATTGTTTAACCAAAGATATTGTAAGGCGAAATTAAAATTATGCCTGATCATTTCAGCTTTATTTTTTACGAACCGGATTCTTCGCTATGCGTTCAACATGGTTTTTTTAAAAATGAAGTGCTCATTTTAGCGCTACTTAAGAGAATTTCGCTATTTTGAGGTATTAAAACCAACAATACAAGTATTTAAAACTACAACACATGAGTGATCAAGTAAGTCAAAAAGGGCACCCCAAAGGTCTGTACGTATTGTTTATTACTGAAATGTGGGAAAGATTCAGCTATTATGGTATGCGGGCCATATTTATCCTGTACATGGGTAAAGCGTTGTTGTTTGATAAGGCCTTGTCATCTCAGATATACGGAAGCTATACCGGGCTCGTTTATCTCACACCGCTGATAGGAGGTTATATTGCAGACCGTTACTGGGGCAACCGCCGTTCCATTATTACCGGAGGCTTTTTAATGGCACTTGGTCAGTTCATGATGTTTGCCAGTGCTAGCATGTATACGAATGTGAGCCTTGCGTCAACACTGATGGTGGTAGCGCTGATTTTTATGATCGTTGGGAACGGTTTTTTCAAACCTAATATATCCACCATGGTTGGTCAATTGTATCCAAAGGGGGATAAAAGGGTGGATGCTGCATTTACTATCTTTTACATGGGGATCAATTTAGGCGCGTTCATTGCACCCCTGGTATGCGGAGGGTTGGCAGGTAATGGTGATGACCCTTCGGGATTCAAATGGGGGTTCTTTGCTGCCGGTGTTGGTATGATCCTGAGTGTACTGTTGTTCATCTGGCTCAAGAATTTCTATATTGTCACTCCAGAAGGTGAGCAAATTGGCGTAAGCCCTAATAAAGCAAGAGAAGCCAAATCACTACAGGCAGGCGATGATAAGGATTCGTCAGCAGTATTGAAAACAGAATTCCCTTCAAAACTTTTTGTCATTTGGGGTACGCTTGAAATAGTGCTTTTCTGTTTATTCTTCCTGGTGTTAAAATTTGACCTGATTGGCACATGCATCTTTTCATTGGCTATAACTGTTCCGGGATTGATCATCAGCGACCCCAATCTTTCAAAGATCGAAAAAGAAAGGATATGGGTGATCTATATAGCCTGCTTTTTTGTGATCTTCTTCTGGAGTGCATTTGAACAGGCTGGCGCTTCATTGACCTTTTTCGCGGACGAAAAGACCAATAGGGACCTGGGACTGATCATCTCACAAAATATGGCCCGCGGAGGAATTATTATAATGATAGCCATTGTAGGCTATATTTTGTTCTGGATCTATAAAAAGGTTAAAAACGAAAAGCCCCTTTTGAAAGAACTGATGATAGGCTTGTTGTTTGCATCCATGGCATATTTTGTTTACCTTCTCATCACTATTCCTGCAACGGGTCTGGACCTGAGTGAAATACCGGCATCTTTTTTCCAGAGTATCAACGCCATTGCCATCGTGATCTTTGCTCCCTTCTTTGCCTGGCTGTGGACCAAACTGGGAAGCCGTAATATGGAACCCGCCTCCCCTTTCAAACAGGCCCTGGGGCTTTTCTTATTGGCATTGGGTTATCTGGTCATTGCCTTTGGTGTAAAAGGCCTTATGCCCGGTGTGAAAGTGTCCATGATGTGGCTCATTGCCTTGTATACCATTCATACATTTGGTGAATTATGCCTGTCACCCATTGGTTTGTCCATGGTGAATAAATTGGCTCCTGTTAAATTCGCTTCCCTGCTGATGGGTGTATGGTTCCTTGCAAATGCCACAGCAAATAAGTTTGCTGGTCAGCTAAGTTCTCTGTATCCTGAACAGATGATCCCTACCGGTTTAGTCACGGAAGTGAAATCAGCTTTCAATATAGATATACTTAAACCGAATGCCAAAGTTGAGGATTATAAGGGATCCCAGGCTTACACATTAGAAATGGTAGATTATGCTCAGATCAAGGATAAAGAGGTCAGAAAGAATGTAGTGACCATGATTGAGACGAAGGGCTTGAATAAGGAAAAGTCATTCATGGGTTTCAATGTTAAGAACATCTATGATTTCTTCCTGATATTTGTTTTTATGGCAGGTATTGCTTCTGTAATTCTTTTCTTTGTAAGCAGGAAACTGGTTAAGATGATGAATGGGATCAGGTAACTTTACATGTCATTTTTTAGCTGAAGCGTTGTGCTGAATAGGCAGCTCTTCAGCTACCAGTAAGATCTAAATAAAGTTCAAATGGTCGAATGAATGCCCCAATATTATCTTGTCATCTGACCCCAGCCATTTGTTCAATACCGTAGCATATACGCTTTTGAAATCCACTTTATACTTGAGGTCCCCTTCAATCAGGTCACCAAGATCTGGCATCGGATTCAGGAGTCCTTTTTGCTTCAGGCTGCTACTGATAAAGAACATGTTATTAGCCGTACCGTGATCAGTTCCACCACTGGCATTTTGTGATACCCGTCGCCCGAATTCACTGAATGTCATCATCAAAACATCCTGGAAGCGGTTATTCTTTTTCAGATCGGCGGTAAATGCCTTTACTGCATCATTCAGCTCTGAAAATAAACGTGTTTGCTGGTTTTCCTGGTTAACATGAGTATCAAAACTTCCCAGGCTCACATAATATACTTTGGTGTTGATGTCAGAAAAAATGAGTGATGCAATGGTCTTCAGGTCTTTCCCCAGTTCCGTATTTGGATAGCTCTCGCTGGTTGGATGTGTCTTGCTCTGTTCAAATATGTAATCCGCACTGCTGATTGTCTCGCTCATGGTCTTGTATAAATAATCAATGGTTTGTTCACCCGGCTTGTGATCGGCAGAGATGTCTTTGAAGTAATTACCGGATGCCGTATTATATAACCTTCTGGGGTCTTTAAAGGCAAGCCCTTTGCTTTCTTCGCCTTTCAAAGCCAGGCTGAGCACGTCATCCAGTTCAACTGCCTGGGTGGGCCTGTCGCAGCCTTTGCACTGGGCATCCAGGTATCGGCCCAGCCACCCTGTATTAACATATTCATTGCTGGTACTGGCACTTTGCCATATATCCATACTTCGGAAATGAGACCTGTCGGGGTTGGGATAACCCACATTGTTCATGATAGCCAGGTTGCCCTCATCATATAACCCCTTGAAAGCTTCCAGGGCTGGATTCAACCCCACTTCATCTGTAATAAGCAATGATTTATCTTTACCGATCCCAAGTCTGGGTCTTTCTTTGTAATAAATATCATTCCGTACCGGTATCACAGTATTTAACCCGTCATTGCCACCTCCGAGTTGTATAACTACCATGACCTTATTACCTTGTGGTACCATAGCCGGACGCTCAAAAGCTTTTAGAAATTTGGGCAACATGAACGATGCGGTGGCCAGTGAACCGACCTGTAAAAACTCCCTGCGCTTGATAACCATAATTTTATCTTTTAAGGATTAACACAATTGATATTCTGGTGTGGCCATCAAATTTATGATGGCACTTTTTATGTAGTTCTCACGGCTTTCCTTGTTTAAATATTTATCCAGCAATACTGCGCTTACTTCGGTCCTGGTCTGTAAAACAACAGTGCTGATCGCAGACAATAAATTTTCTCGTGGTACTTTTTCAAATATCCTGTTAACTGTATCCCATTCTATTTTGGCTGTACCTCCCTTTGCAGCTTCCCTCAATTTCTTGCCCGCTTCCATCATTTGTCCCATCATAACGTCATCATCGCTTTTAGGGCGGATGTCCAGGGCTTCATTGGCAGTGATGATCTGTGGTATTCTCAAACGCAGCATCAGAGAACTACTGTCGATCCAATTCTTGCCACCCGGCCATCCGGCCACATTTGGTGGATAGAACAGGATCTGTCCTAATGTGCGCTGAAACAGCAACTGTGCCTGATCATTTTCAAGTTCCATAGGCAATAACCGTCGAATTCCGGCCAGCAATTCAACCGGAGATTTTATCCGGGTGCCTATATTTCTTTGGTCATAGAACCAATCGCTGGTAAATATGTCTTCCAGCAGTTTCTTTATATCATAGCCATTCTGGTAAAACCTATTTCCCAGCCATTCCACTTTTGCGACATCCACCATGTCATTTACAAGATACCGATAGATCTTACGGGTAATGAATATTGCGGTCTGCTTTTGCTTCAGCAGGAGATCAATGATATCATCGCCGTCAAAATTCCCTGTCTGGCCCAGCACTGTTTTACTTCCTTCATCATGAACCATTCTCCTGAAAACAAATTCACCCTGTATATTGAAACCCCACCCGGTGAATGCCCTGGCAGCCTCTTTTACATCATTTTCGCTATAATTACCTCTGCCCATTGTGAAAAGTTCCATTACTTCACGTGCGAAATTCTCATTGGGATGCTGCTTCCTGTTCTGCTGATTACTAAGAAACTGGAGCATGGAAGCACTTTTACTTACAGCCCTAAGCATATCTCTGAAATTACCCAAAGCGTTTTCCCTGATCACTTGCAATAATTCCTGCTGGTAGTAACTATTGATTACCCGGCAGGCAAAATGACCATGCCAGAATAAGCTCATTTTTTCACGTAATTGAGCTTCACTGTTTATCATTTGTTCCAGCCAGCGGATGTTCAGGTTTTTCAGGTCCGCCCTTGACTGTTGCTGAATTTGTTTCCGTTGCTCTTTTGTCAATTCTCTTTTTTGCAGATCGGCCAAGTCTTTGACCCCCTTTAAAAAACCATCAACCAGATTTTGAGCTACATTGATCTTTTCAGGGGTCCTGGCTGATGTCTTAAGCAAAAGATTCCAAAGCTCTTTCTGGGACATGGTATCCAGATTGGCCGCATTCTCAGCCATGGGACCAAAGGCAGCACGCCATAACAAATGCTGATTCTTTAAACGGTTGGAAATAGACATATTATTAAAATTAGAGGGATAATACAACAAGTAAAGTATTTGACCAATATTTTTTCGCAAAGTTTAATGTAAAGATTCTTTAAAACCAGTTGACTATTGCATCATTAATATCAGGTTGAAATTATTAACTTTAGAACCTATATAAATTACATGAAAACGAAGGCATTAAAATACTTTACACCGCTCATACTATATGCACTGGCATTAGTTGCTTTTTCAGGGAAGGGAATATTTACCTGGATACCACTTATTTATGCGTGGATATTTTTACCCATTATAGAATTATTCTTGCGACCTGATGAAAAGAACATGTCCGCAATTGAAGCGGAATTGGCAAGTAATAACCGGCTTTATGACCTTATGTTGTATATCATTGTACCGCTGCAATTTGGGGCATTATTTTATTATTTGATGGTCATTGGTCAAAACAAATTATTATGGTGGGAAACGACCGGCCGGATATTGAGTATGGGTTTGCTTTGCGGCACTTTTGGCATCAACGTTGGTCATGAACTGGGTCACCGGGCAAAGAAATATGAGCAGCTGCTAGCCAAAGCTTTGTTGATGACATCGCTGTATATGCATTTTTTTATTGAACATAATAAAGGACATCACAAACACGTAGCCACACCCCAGGACCCCAGCAGTGCACGTATAAACGAACCTGTATACACATTTTATTTCCGGACCATCATCTTCTCGTATTTTTCAGCCTGGAGGATAAGCAACAGTGAAGTGCTTAAAAAAGGGTTGCCCGTCCTTCATTGGAGGAACGAAATGGTTCAGGCGCATGTGATTCAGTTCATATTTCTGATAGCGATAAATTTGATTTTTGGATGGTTAGTTTGTGTTTATTACATATTTGCCGCTTTTATCGGAATCGGATTACTGGAAACGGTCAATTATATTGAACATTACGGATTACAACGAAAAATGACAGCCAATGGGAGATATGAAAGGACAATGCCAAATCATAGTTGGAACAGTAATCATTTGTTAGGAAGGCTGATGCTTTTTGAATTGAGCCGCCACAGTGATCATCATTATCTGGCGAGCAGGAAGTACCAGGTATTGAAACACCATGATAAAGCCCCGCAATTACCAACAGGTTACCCGGGCTGTATGTTACTTTCGCTGTTGCCCCCGGTTTGGTTTTATGTGATGAACAGGCGGATCAGGAAAATGGAAAAAGGGAATTGACTTTTATTTTTTGGAATTTGCCGATACGTATGACTGCACATTCGATCTTTCCGAATCATTCAAATTGGCACGGGATGAGTTAGCGCACACTGCAAGGATACTGGCCCAGCGGTCGGCTGTATAATTGGTGGTAACTTTTAAACCATGACAACGGCCGCATTTTGCATTATAGGTTGTCTGTCCGGCTATTTGAGCCATTACATCAGGTGAAGCTGTTGTGTTTTTTAATGAGGGCTTATTTTTTACCAATATATTATTAGAATCAAGATCTTGAAAACGTAAAGGTTGTGTGTTACTTACAGGCTGTGTGTTATTAGGTACCGCTATAGGTGTTTCGGAATTATTTGAAATCACGGAACCGATATTGGAAGCAGGTACATTTGTTTTTGCAGGTGCCATCTTTTTGGCACAGCCCCATATCAAAATGGATAATATGGCTATTGTAAATATCTTTTTCATTCCGTTAAGTTTTAAGTTTATAAAGATACCATCTTTAAATTACCGGGCAGACTAACAATGTCAAATAAATTGTTAATAAATGACAGTGTTCCCGAAATATTTTTGGAGTATTTGGGGCACCAGGCAACCTTCCGGCGTTTGATTGTTCTCCAATAAACTGGCAACGATGCGGGGAAGGGCAAGCGATGATCCGTTCAATGTATGAAGTAATTGCATTTTATTGTCCCCATCCCTGTATCTGATTTTCATTCGGTTGGTCTGAAAGGCCTCAAAATTGCTTACCGAACTTACTTCCAGCCATTTTTTTTGAGCAGCGCTGAATACCTCAAAGTCATAGGTGAGTGCAGATGCGAAACTCATATCTCCAGCGCAAAGTCGCAATATACGATATGGTAATTCCAGCGTTTTTAGTAATTGTTCAACATGATTCACCATTTCATCGAGACTTTCATAGCTTTTGTCTGGCTTTACAATTTGAACAATCTCTACCTTATCAAATTGGTGAACACGGTTCAGCCCACGTACATCACTCCCAAAACTACCTGCCTCTCTCCTGAAACAAGGTGTGTACCCTACCATTTTAACGGGTAGATCTGATTCTATCACTATTTCATCGCGGTAAATATTAGTAAGTGGAACTTCAGCAGTAGGTATCAGGTAGAAACCGTCAACAGGTATATGATACATCTGACCTTCTTTATCAGGTAATTGTCCAGTACCATAAGCAGATGCTTCATTAACTATCAATGGTGGCTGATATTCAGTGTATCCGGCAGAGATATTATAATCCAGAAAATAACTGATCAATGCACGTTGAAGCTTTGCCCCAATACCCCTGTATAATGGGAAACCGCCTCCGGTGATTTTTGAGCCCGACTCAAAATCAGCAAGCCTGTATTTCCTTATTAATTCCCAATGTGGAAGGGCCTCAGGTGGAAGATCCGGAATTAATCCGCCTGATCTTACAGTTTCATTCTTGTCGGGGGTTTTACCCGGCGGGACTGAAATGTGCGGAAGGTTGGGCAACCTCACAATAAATTCATTCAGAGATCTTTCGGCCTCTGTTAATTGTATGTTTAATTTCTGTAATTCAGTTTTGAAACGTGACACTTCCTCTTTCTTGCCTTCAGCAAGTGATTTTTCACCCTTTGCAACCAACATCCCTATCTCTTTACTAAACACATTTATGGATGCCTGTAACCCTTCTGTTTCAGTCTTTAGTTTTCGAAGCTGTTCATCTGTTTCAATGATCTTATCCACCAAAGACAGATCTGCAAAATGCTTGAATGCCAGTCTTTCCTTAACCAGGG
>JANYAL010000330.1 GCA_025361325.1 Bacteroidota bacterium | reverse complement strand
GGATCAACAAAGTGCGGATTCTGGTAACCCGTTGCTATTGAAAGCACGGATACTTTGTTGCCACCAATCAGTTCTGTTATACTTTTAAGATCGGCCGTTGTGGTCACTACTTTGATGCTACCCGCATAGGCCGTTGAACAGGCCCCTGCCAGCATTACTACAAAAAGCATTAATTTATTTTTCATGTTACATTTCTTTTATAAACATATGATAGATCCTTTAATCAATACTGGTGTGCTCCGTGTGCGCCTATAACAAATATCCAGCGCAACCAGGCCTGGTAAAACCTAGGTTGATTGCTCATGCCCGTTGTTTTTGCCTCCAGTTCTATCTTGGAAAACTCTGTGGCATCCCAGCCGGCTGTTAGCGAATAGGCCTGTTCGGTAATATTCCTGTCATAAGGCTTTTGTGCATAATCGTAGCGGCCGGTCAGAAACCATCGCTTGGACAACTGATAATCGATGAAAGAATACAGCCCAAATGAATTCTTTGACAGCGTAGGGGTGTACGATGCATTGCTGTAATAGACCTCACTCTGCCAGGTAACTGACTTATACGTGTTCATTTTCACCGGTTTCCACTTATAGGTGAAATCACCCGCCAGTATATTGGTCACCCGGGCAGAATCATTGGGACCGGAAATACCAGTGATCCCCAGTTCAATTGTGGAATTGTCATTGACCGTAAAAAAGTTCTTAAGATGTGAAAGATATACAAAGCGGTTACCCTCACTCTGCTTGAAACTGGGAGATTCAGACTTTCCGGATGTGGCCTGAAATATCAACTCCTGGTAGAATTTATTATTGGGTACAAGCCAGCTCAGCGATAAACCCTCATCATTGAGCCCCCCGTCACCAAAATAATTCACATAGGCATTGGGAAGGTCGATGAAAGGAAGTGCATGGGCATGCGTAGGATTTATGCGGCCAACCGCTTCTTTGAACTTGCCGGCCTTTAACTGCAGCCTGGCGGGCAGCGACAAAGTAGTAAGATAACCTTCTTCCACTTCCACGCCATATTTACCGGTTAAGGCATCCCTGCCAAATGATATAAAAAAATCAGCCCGGATATATGGATCCACCACAGACTGGAAAGACACTTCCGTTTCGTTCAGATAAGCATCAATGTTCTTTTTACCACTGCTGATATAGGATCCCTGGAAATCACCGATAACCCCAATATCAGGGTTTGCCGTTATCCCTGAACGTGTTTGTACCGGAACCGGCTGGGTATTCTTCATCATTTCCTCCACCTGTTTCAGCATTATAGAATCAGTAGCGGTGCTGTCTTTAACCTGGGCATAAGAATGGAATTGTAAGAAAATGGAAAAGAACAATACGCCTTTAAATACTTTAAACCCGAATTTCCTGTTCAAATTGTTTGGCAACAGATGTGTTTTAAATGATTAATAATTTTGTAACCATGTTGCAAACATATCATTAATCCCTTTTAATGAGAAAACTATATTATTAATCAGATGTTAAACAGTCAACGTTCTATGCTGTTTACGCCTGTACCACATTAAAAAACCCGTTATACTCAGCAACCCGCTGGTCAACCCCAGTAAACCATATACGATCTTTACCACCATGCCGCCATACTGACCATAATGTACCTGCGCATTGATGATATCATACCGGCTGCCCGGATCAATATCCTGCACAAAAGCGGTTTTGACTGTTCTTCCTGCGCTGTCGAGGAAGATCACATCTGCCAGATCCCTGGAGTGAATGAAAGAGTTAGATGCCCTGCTGCCATATATGGCGGTCCTGCCTTTTTTGGTTTGGGCAAAATATATGACATGTTCTTTAAAATCAGGATACTGTATCCCCAGGTTATTCAGGGAGGAATCAAGGGAAAAATACAAAGGTGGCGATGCAAACAGTGTACTTGAATATTCCCCGGACCGGTAAAACGCTTTGGTAAAGACATACCGCTGCATCCAGAAACCCGTTATCCCTAACACCAGGTTGAACAACAAGGCATAAACTCCTATCAACTGGTGCAGGTTCTTTTTCCGGAATACTTCCTTCCTGAAGAGCAGAACGGAAAGGACATTTTTCCGGTACAGGATCACCCCGCTGAAGAGACTGAACAGGAAGATGACAGCAAAGAATCCCAGGAGCCACTCACCCGTTTTGCCCAGCCCGAATGAACCATGAAATGCCGAAAGCCATCCCATGAAATGATCACGCATACCACGGCTGCTCCGCTTCTTCAGTATGGTTCCCGTTTGAGGATGGAGGAAAACCTGCAGCGCTTCCCTTCCCTTTTCAAAGGAAGTATCATACAGACTGAAAGCATACGCACTTTCTGTACCATCAGGCAGTTCACAACTGCTGATCCGGGCAGCCGGAAATGTCTGCTGCATGATGTGGTAACAACTGTCCAACGGTAATATCTCATGTGAACTTGTTTTCCCTCCGCCAACACTTACCTGGTCCAACTCTGCATGAAATACCAGTATCGACCCGGACACCGACATCAGCAACACGAACAATCCGCCCAGCAAACCAGCCCAGGCATGAACTTTAAAAAGAATGGTTTTTGGCATCTGTGAACATTAAAAGGGTGGTTGAGTTATCTTGCAATATAATATATACCGCTTCAAATGTACAAAGGCCCGGTTTCAATACTTCTTCTCCTGTTTATTGTACTGCAATGCCCTGTATCCGGACAAAATGCCGATATCAACCTGTTGAAACCCATCAATAAAAATGAAACAACATTTAAGAATGCCTGGCTGGGAGGAGCTGCATCATCTGACATACCCCTGAGCCTGGGTATACCGGTGGGTATCGCCATTGCTGGTTTTATCAGGCATGACGATCATTTAAAACAGGATGCTTTATATATGGGGGCAGGGTTTTTCATCTCCTCCGCCATCACTATTTCTGTCAAGAAATTAGTGAACCGCCCACGGCCTTTTGTAACATACCCCTTCATTATCAAAAGAGATTCAGAAAGCGGTAGTGAATCTTTCCCATCGGGGCATACCGCTACCGCTTTCTGTACGGCAACAGAACTCGCCCTGCGCTATCCTTACTGGTATGTTATCGTTCCGTCTTACCTGTTTGCTACCAGTGTGGGATGGGCCCGTATGTACCAGGGCGTACATTACCCGAGCGATGTGCTTGCCGGGGCCCTTGCAGGCGCCGGAAGTGCCTGGCTGGGATGGAAGATCCAGAAGTGGATGCAGGGCAGGTCACATAAAAAAAGGTGATACTTTTGTGCCATGTTAGAAATAAACATCAATACCCCCGCCCTGCTTTTTCCAGCCATTACCCTCCTGATGCTGGCCTATACCAACCGGTTCCTGTCGCTTGCCTCCCTGGTAAGGAAACTCCATGATGAATATCACCGCGGCGAAAAGGAAAAGAATATCCTCGCACAGATCAGGAATATACGAACAAGACTTAACCTTATCCGTTACATGCAGGGACTGGGTGTAATGAGTTTCCTGTGCTGTGTGCTTTGCATGTATACCATCTACCGCAATTGGATCTTACTGGCACACTGGATCTTTGCCGCCAGCCTGATCTTTTTACTGATGTCGATCATTCTTTCCCTGCTGGAGATCAATAAAAGCACCAAAGCTATTGAACTCGTGCTCAGCGATATTGAGGAACTGAGTAAGGGGAATATTTTTACGGATATATTTAAGAATGAGGATTAAGAAAGCTACGAGCTAATAACTACAAACTAAAGCAAGGATGCTTCGTGTGAACTTCAAATGGTGAATTATAATACGCTTTGTAATAAATACGCTTTCCGAAAATTGGGCTCGCAGCTAATCCAACTCTTGTGGCCTCGTTACTTCATAATGCGCATCGTACCTGACAAAGAACCGTATATACATTACGCGGCTCAGGCGCATGAGCCAGGGCTGTATCAACACCAGCAGAACAGCATTCCCCCCCAGCCACCAGAAGATACGGTTGTCATCGGTGGAAACGCCGATAAGTACCAGAAAGGCTATAAAAGTAGTGGCAGAAACCGCCACTGCCAGGGCATAACTTACATAACCCGTACCGTACCAAAATCCTTGTTCCAGGTCGTATTTCTGGTTGCAGACCGGGCAGTTCCCGGGCATATCAAAAATATAGCTCAGCTTTAATTTTTTGAAAGGATTGGGATTCCTGAACATGGGGCCGCGCCGGCAACGGGGGCATTTCATGGTAATCATACTCCATAGATAACCAGGGCGCGGAGGTTTCAGATTATTCATCGGGCAAAGGTATCACTTACAGATTATTTATTGTATTTCAGCTTAAGATACAACATAACGACCGACAATATAAGTACACAGCTGTTGGTGTAAATGACCGGTCCGTTCTTTATCATGATACCATAAGCCAGCCAGAGGATTACACTGATGGTGGCAAAGGAGAACATCAGCAGGGATATGTCTTTTGCCGATTTACTGCGCCAGGTCTTTATTACTTGTGGTAAAAATACCAACGAAGACATGGTGCCGGCCAGCATGCCAAGCATATCAACATTTGTCATAATTCAGTTTCAGTTTACAGCAAGACTAAGTTTTTTTCTTTCCCCAATCTGCTGGCGCCACATGGCATAATACAGTCCTTTTTCCGCCAGCAGGCTATCATGATCCCCGGTCTCCACCACATTGCCCTGTTCCAGCACATAAATCCTGTCGGCATGCATGATGGTGCTGAGCCTATGCGCTATCAGGATAGTGATCTGCTCCTGGTTCAAAGAAATTTCACGTATCGTATCAGTTATCTCTTCCTCGGTAAGGGAATCCAGGGCGGAAGTGGCCTCGTCAAATATCAGCAGGTGAGGCTTACGAAGTAATGCCCTGGCAATAGAGATACGCTGTTTCTCACCACCGGATAATTTCAGTCCGCCTTCACCGATCATGGTATCCAGTCCTTTTTCGGCCCTTTGAAGCAAACCGGTGCAACTGGCTTTTACCAGCACATCATTTACATCAGCTTCTGTG
>JANYAL010000303.1 GCA_025361325.1 Bacteroidota bacterium | reverse complement strand
AAACGTCGCTGCACTTGCTGCGGGGATTATATGCGTTGGGGATACAAAAAAGCATCGCCACGCCGCATATCATCGGAGACCTGTACCGGAACACACCCGAAACAATTAACACTGCGCTGGAGAAAGTAAAAGAAGCCTGCGGAAAGGAAGGTATGGGCATGGAGCTCACCGCTGCTGCAGAATACATGCTGGACGACCATTTCATGAGATTGCTGAAACAGGATAAACCCCTCCTTACCCTGCATAAGAACATCATCCTTACAGAGATACCTTATACCTTACCCCCGAATAACCTGGAGGAAATGGCCTTTGGCATCCTCACCGGTGGTTACAAGCCCATACTGGCACACCCGGAAAGGTATTTCTATTATCATGAAAACTATGCGATGTACGACCGCCTGCGGGACCTTGGCTTTCTGTTGCAGGTGAACCTCCTGTCGCTGACAGGCTATTACGGTAAGAATGTAGTAAAGGCGGCCAGGTATATTTTGAAGAAAGGACTGTCCCAATTGGTGGGTACAGACCTTCATCATGAACGGCACCTGGCGGCGCTGCAGGATATGAAGAACCTGGCTTTGTTTAATGAATTGCTGGGTGGAAAAGCGTTTAATGATCTGGAGATGTGATGATCCGATGATTTGAGGATGAGCAGGTTGACGGGTCCCGCTACTTTGATCAGAAATTAAATTACACTGGAATGTGACCGCCGGTTTATACCGGCGGTTTTTTATTTTAACCACCGCACGAACTGCTTTAACCAGTTGTTGGTACGCTAGTGATCTTCCCGGGTGATACGGATGCAGTTGGTGCCATTGATCTGATCGATCATTTTCCCGGGCACCCGTAGAGAAAGCACTGTCGCTGACATCCAGGTTGAGTTCAATGCTCTCATAGGTGCTGAAGTTATTGATGTTATAGGAGCCCACGGTCATCCACGGGTTGTCGCAAACGGCGATCTGTAATCATTCCAGATCTTTTACGTACATCGTCAGGCAAAAATAAATATAAGATCATACCCTGGTTTGAATCAGAATATTCTAAATAAAACTGAGATCGGGAGAACTAGTATTTTTTACATTAATTGCTATGTTGTAACTTTCCGATCGTTATATCCCGACACCATCAATACATACATATGAAGAACCGGTTCATCGTTACAACCCTTTTTACATTTTTGTTGTACATACAGGCCATACAGGCTCAAACGGCCAGTGAACTGAATAACAGCGGACTGGCAAAATACAATACCAAGGATTACAACGGCGCCCTGCAGGACTTCAACAAAGCCATTGCTCTAAACCCGAAATTTGACATCGCCTACCATAACCGGGGGCTGGCGAAACTGGGACTTAAGGATTATAACGGATCAATACAGGATTTTAGCCAGGCTATTGATATCAACCCGGCCTATGCCAATGCCTACCACGACCGGGGGCTGGCAAAGATGCGCCTAAAGAGTTACGAAGCTGCACTGCAGGATCTTGGCAAGGCTATTGAACTCAGGCCCGACTATGTCAGTGCCTATAATATTCGTGCATCCGTTCGTGTAAGTATGAAGGACTTAACTGGCGCCGTTCGTGATTATTCAAAAAGTATAGAACTAAAACCAACTGCCGAGGCCTATATAGGAAGGGCCAATGCAAACCTGAATGCGAAGGATTATAAAACGGCTATCGCCGACTTGGGCAAGGCCATAGAGCTCAATCCGGGCCAGCCCGTTGCCTACCTGTACCGGGGCAATGCCCGGTACATGCTTAAGGATAATGACGGGGCCATACAGGATTTCAATAAAGTGTTGGCCCTGCAGCCCGGTAATGCCAATGTGTATTTTAATCTGGGCGCCATTTACAGCAGTCATAAGAACAGCCTGGATGCTATTAAAGCCTATCGTAACTACAACCTGCTGGAGCCCCGGGAATGGGCGGGCTATAAGAATACCGGTGATATTTTTTATGCGCAATTGTCCAGGTACGACAGCAGTGCCTACTATTACGACAAGGCCTGGCAGATTAAAAAAGATGACAAGGAAGTACTGGAGCGTTACGGGAACAGTTTGTTGAAACAGAACAGGAGCGCCGATGCCGTGGCCATGTTCAAGAACCAGGTTGCCCTGCTGCCCGCTGATCCTGCTGGTTATTATAATGTTGGTGCGGCATATAGTTTTGGCCGTCAACCCAAAGAATCACTGTCCTACCTCGAAATGGCCTTGC
>JANYAL010000299.1 GCA_025361325.1 Bacteroidota bacterium | reverse complement strand
GTTTGACCACTGTAAATGTGGTCAAACTGCTCTCTCTCTTCGGCCTGATTGTATTTGGTTTTCTCATTGCTGCAAAAACCAGTATCTGGAAAGCCAACTGGACTGATGCATGGAATATGACCTCCCGTAATGCAGAAGGTGCCGTAATTGGCGGGGTTACCGGTTCGGCCATATTAGGTGCAATAGCTGCCTCCATGGTTGGCTCCATATTCAGCAGTGATGCATGGAACAATGTTACTTTTATAGCAGGGGAGGTAAAAAATCCAAAACGCAATATAGGGATGGCCTTACTCCTGGGAACTTTGATTGTTACGATTATTTATATTTCTGCCAACCTCATGTATCTTAGTGTCATGCCATTGAATGAAATCGCTTCTGCACCACAAGACCGCGTAGCGGTTGCTGCCAGCAGAACTATATTCGGTGATATAGGAACTTATGTGATTGCAGTAATGATCATGATCTCCACATTTGGGTGTAATAACGGGCTGATCCTGGCTGGAGGCCGGGTGTATAATGCAATGGCAATAGACAAATTATTTTTCACTAAAGCTGCTAAATTAAACAGGTATGCCGTACCGGGATATGCTTTATGGGCACAATGTATCATGGCATCTCTTTTATGTTTGAGCGGCAAATATGGAGACCTTCTCGATATGATATCCTTTGTGGTGGTCTTGTTCTATGCCTTGACGATCCTTGGAATCTTTAAGTTACGAATCTTGAAACCGGAACTGGAACGTCCTTATAAAGCATTTGGTTACCCTGTTTTGCCGGTTATATATATATTGCTTGCTCTCGTATTCTGTGTTTTCCTTATCATTATGAAACCACTGTATGCAGGTATTGGGTTGGGTATTGTTATTTTGGGAATACCAATTTATTATATGGCTATCTCCAACCAAAAATCAATTAACCCATAATTAATAAAATGGATTTCGATAATTTGTTTGATCGTTTCCGGCAAATTAAGATTGCCATAGTAGGCGATGTGATGCTCGATACTTACTGGTGGGGCAAGGTTGACCGTATTTCTCCTGAGGCACCTGTTCCTGTAGTAGCGGTTTCAACAAAAGAACAGAGGATTGGCGGCGCTGGAAATGTTGCACTTAATGCCAGATCTCTTGAAGCCAATGTAAGTCTGATCACTGTTTTAGGTAAGGATGAAGCAGGTGAGCAACTGGCGAAGTTGCTAGCTCAAAATCATATCAATACCAGGTACCTGGTACAGAGCGAAAAGCGTATCACAACCAATAAAATAAGGATCATCAGCAGAAACCAGCACATGATGCGTCTGGATGCTGAATTGGTCAATGATCTGGAAAAGGAAGACGAGGACAAGTTAATTTTTGCATTTGAAAATTATGTGGCAACAGAAGAGCCTGATGTGGTTATTTTAGAGGATTACAACAAGGGGGTACTTACGGAATATGTGATCACCACAATAATTAAACTTTGCAAAAAGCAAAATGTCATAATTACAGTTGATCCTAAGCGGAAAAACTTCTTTTCTTATAAACAAGTGGATATATTTAAACCTAACCTCAAAGAAACGCTGGATGCACTGAACTTATTAGCGGAAAATGTCGGCCCAAACTTGCTGAAAGATATTCATAATTTACTGGAGGAAAAGCTGTCTCATAATATATCACTGATCACATTGTCTGAGAAAGGTATTTTTTACCACGCTGACAAACAGGGAAGCATCATTCCAACACATATTCGTAATGTTTCTGATGTGAGTGGTGCTGGAGATACTGTGATTGCGGTGGCCTCATTGGTCTATGCTGCCACACGGGATATCCGGTTAATGACCGAGATGGCCAATATTGCAGGAGGCCTGGTTTGTGAAGATGTGGGAACTGTGGCCATTGATAAGGAGAAATTATTGGCAGAATGTAAACAACTTATTAATTAAACCTGTATCCTTTATAATTTTCTTTAAAGAATTTATTATAAGACACTGATTTTATTAGAATTTAAATAATTTTTAAGACTCGAATTAACATAAAGTGTAGTATGCAAAAATTCTCAATTGTAATTCATGGTGGGGCTGGAACCATTTTAAAAGAAGACATAACACTAGAATTGGAGATGGCATATATGCATGGATTGCAGGCTGCTGTAAATGCTGGCTATGCGGTATTGGAAGAAGGCGGGACTGCCACGAATGCAGTAAGAGCGGCCATCGTAATTCTGGAAGATAATATTCTTTTCAATGCCGGCAGAGGTTCGGTATTCACAAAGAAAGGCGTACAGGAAATGGATGCGGCCATTATGGATGGGGAAAATCTTGCTGCAGGTGCTGTAGCCAGTATACGAAATGTACGTAATCCAATTGTACTGGCTGCAGAAGTTATGATTAACAGCAATCATGTATTTCTGAGTGGTAAGGGTGCTAATGATTTTGCGATAAAACAAGGTATTAAGCTGGAACCAGATGAATATTTTTTTTCTCAATTCAGATATGATCAATGGAAATCGATCAGGGATAGTGATAATTATTCACTGGACCATACACACCAGGGGCTTGAAGAATTATTAAAGGATAAGAAATTCGGTACGGTGGGCGCCGTAGCATGTGACAATAATGGTAATATTTCAGCAGCTACAAGTACTGGAGGGATGACCAATAAAAAATATGGAAGAATTGGGGATAGTCCATTGATCGGATGCGGTACAT
>JANYAL010000220.1 GCA_025361325.1 Bacteroidota bacterium | reverse complement strand
CCCTGCCCTTTAATATCATGCGGGTAACCCACTACGGCACTTTCCACGACCCCGGTATGCATGTTGATGGCATTCTCCACTTCGGCCGTCCCTATTCGGTGGCCGCTCACATTCAATACATCATCCACCCTGCCGGTAATGCGATAATTGCCCGCCCCATCCTTCAGTGCGCCATCACCGGTAAAGTAAAGGCCGGGGTAAGCTGCAAAATAATTGGTGCGGCAGCGTTCATGGTCACCGTAGGTGGTTCGGATGATTGCGGGCCAGGGTGCTTTGATGCATAGATTACCTTTTATGATTCCCTTGTCATCCGGCATGGCCTCCTGTCCGTTCTCATCCACGATTACCGGTTGCACGCCCGGCAAGGGTAGTGAGGCCCAGGAGGGAATGGAAGGTGTGATCCCCGCCAGGTTGGAGATCAGTATGCCGCCTGTTTCTGTCTGCCACCAGGTGTCCACGATGGGGCATCTGTTCTTCCCGATATTGTTGTCATACCAGTGCCAGGCCTCTTCGTTGATGGGTTCGCCAACGGTTCCGAGTACGCGCAAAGAGCCCAGGTATTTTCCTTCCACGGGTGGGGTGCCAAATCCCATCAAGCTCCTGATGGCTGTGGGCGCGGTATACAGGATATTCACTTTGTGTTTGTCCACTATATCCCAGAATCTTCCCGGATCTGGCCACGTGGGAATTCCCTCGAACATCAGTGAAGTGGCGCCGGCGCTGAGGGGGCCGTACAGGATATAGCTGTGCCCGGTGATCCATCCGATATCGGCGGTACAAAAATGCACTTCTCCGGGCTGGTATTGAAATACATTTACAAAAGTATAGGTGGTCCAGACCATGTAGCCCGCAGCGCTGTGCACCACGCCTTTGGGTTTTCCGGTACTGCCGCTGGTATATAAGATGAACAGGGGGTCTTCGGCATCCATTTCTTCAGCCGGGAAGGAGATGACCCCATCCTTCTCGATCTGCGATTCGGCATGTTCCATCTCATCTTCCCACCATACATCCCTGCCCTTGATCATACTCACCGGTGTTCTCGTGCGGGTATATACGATCACCCGCTTGACTATATGATTACCGATTAGGGCATCATCGATGACGCTTTTCAGGGGGATATCTTTTCCGCCCCGGTATGCGCCGTCGCAGGTAACGATGTATTCGGCCTGGGCATCATAGAGCCTGTCGGCAATGCTTTGAGCAGAGAAACCGCCGAATATCACACTGTGAATGGCGCCTATCCTGGCACAACCCAGGACCGCATAGGCGAGCTCGGGTATCATGCCCATGTATATGCAAACACGGTCTCCCTTCTTTACCCCATTATTCTTCAGTACCTGGGCAAACTGGCATACCCGCTTATGCAGCCTGGCATAGGTAACCACCCTGGTTCTGTCATCAGGTAGGTTGGGTTCCCAGATGATGGCAGGTTTTTCTCCCCGTTCAGTCAGGTGTCTGTCGATGCAGTTTTCAGTGATGTTCAGCTTTGCTCCTTTGAACCATTCTGCTTTTGGCTCGGTAAAGTTCCAGTCCAGCACGGTATCCCATTTCTTCTTCCAGGTAAAATTTTCAGCCACCCCCGACCAGAAAGCGGACGGGTCCTCTATGCTTTGTTCATAGGCAGCATGATATTCTTCCAGTGACCTGATCTGATAAGGATATGGTAACATAAGATCTTGTTTTAAAAATTAATGCCAAAGATGGAAACACCCATTGCTTTATAGATGGCCTCCTGGATCTTTCCCCTTACATTCATCTTCAGCAGCTTTAGATTATCTCCGCCGTCCGGGTTCACGCGGTTGCAAAGCATGACGAATACGAGGTTATAGGCAGGGTCGGCCCAGGTGCAGGTACCTGTATAACCGGTATGCCCAAACGTTAGCGGTGAGGCCAGCAGGCAGGGGTAGGGTTCAGTACGGATGAGATTGTCCTTTTCCGGTTTGTCAAAACCATAACCGCGCCTGCTGATATCGCTGTGATAGCGGGTGAAGAGTTTAACTGTTTCCTCGTTGAGGAACCTTTTGCCATTGAAGGTTCCGCCGTTTACCAGCATCTGCATAATGACCGCAATATCATTTGCGTCGCTGAAGAGCCCGGCATGGCCCGCCACGCCGCCAAACATGGCAGCTCCGGGGTCGTGCACATCACCCTGTAAAAGCTGGAGCCTGAAATATTTTTCCTGTTCCGTGGGCGCTATCCTGTCGGGGGAAAAACGCTCCAGGGGTTTGAATCCGGCCGAGGTTAGTCCAAGCGGGGTGTATAATTCCTTTATTACATATTGTTCAAGGGGCAAACCACTTAAGGCCTCCACCACCTTTCCCAGGAAAATGAAATCATTATCACTGTACACATATTTATGGGAAGGACCCAGCGGGCTTTGCAGGATACGCTTATACAGGGTGTCCTTCCAGTCGTTTCGCATGAAGAGATGCTGGGCCACACGGATATGGAAGGAGTCGTTTTGTACCGGGGAGAATAACTTCGGGCTGGGCACGCCTTTGGAATCCAGGGTCTCTTTATAGAACGGTATATAGGCTACCAGCCCCGCCTGGTGGAGCAGGATCTGCTCAATAACTAAATTCTCTTTATTGGTCCCCCTTACCCAGGGAAGGTAATCGCCCAGGGTCTTCTTCAGGTTCAATTTTCCCTCATCGTATAATTTCATCAGGGAGATGGTGGTGGCACAGATCTTGGTCACGGATGCCATATCATATATTGTTTCCGTTTTTACGGGAGTATCATCATGATAACTCATATGCCCATATGCTTTTTGGAAGAATATCCTGCCGCCCCTGGCCACCAGCACCACACAACCAGGTGTTGCACCCTTTGCGATAGCATCATTGGCAATGGAATCAATAACCTGTAATTTATCCAGCTTTAGCCCGGCCTCCTGTGGATTGATATGGGGGAAAAAACCGGCTTCACTTAAGAGTCCGCTTCCGAAAGTATATTCCGGGCATACGGTCACCGGCAATCTTCCTTTTGCGGCAATCTTTCCCTGGAACAGGTCTAATGCGGTATGCTGAATGATCTCATCATCCTCATAGCAGGCCACCAGGTTCTTTGCATGGCACCAGTTCTTGATGGCATATGGGTTTCCAAATACAAAAGTGATAGACCTTGTTTCCTGTTGTAAGCGGTTCACCAGTTCTACCGCCGCATTACTGATACCAAAATTATTTGCCGGCACGTGGTTATAATTATGGATGCCGATGATGATCTTCTTGTAGCATTTGATCAGGTCGATCATGGACTGCATACCCGTCGAGTCGCGCTTGTAGTCAAAATAAAATACATCGGCCCTGTATTCATTCCGGATGCGATAGGCAAAGGCATTGTCGGTGTTCATGCCTACACTTACATAGGCCACATCATTCTCTTTGGGGTTCTCCGGTGCCGGCATCGGGAAGAAAACACTATCCGTTTTCTTCAGTATGGTGAGTGCATTTTCAGCGATCAGCCTTCTCATTCCACTTACTTTACTGTTCAGGTCATTGGTAAGGTTCTCCGTATTGACGGGTTTTAATCTGGACAGACCATATTTATATTTTGCCAACAATACTTTCCTGCAATGCTTTTCAATATCGGCCCAGCTGAGTTTATTCTCTGAGATAGCGGCCTTGATCTTATTGATTGCCAGGGGTACATCCGGGGGAAGGCATAACATATCATTACCGGCGATCAATGACTGAACGGAAGATTCCCCGCCCGGGAAATATTTGTTGACCCCCTGCATGCCCAGCGCGTCGGTGAAGGTCAGGCCCTGGTAGCCCAGTTCATTTCTCATCAGGTCTGTCACATTCTTTTTGGAGATGGAAGTTGCCCGGTTCAGAGTACTGTCAATGGAGGGGATGAACAAGTGGGCGATCATAACACTTCCTACCCCGGCACGGAAGATCTGCCGGAAGGGATATAACTCCAATGAATCAAGTTGGGCCATTGTTTTCCTGATAACCGGCAGGTCGAGATGGGAGTCAACGGAAACATCTCCGTGGCCGGGAAAATGTTTGGCACATGCCATAATACCCTGGTCCTGCATACCCTGCATGTATTTTATGCCAAAAAGGGCAACCTTATACTTATCCTCCCCGAAACTCCGTTCATTGATCACCGGGTTTTCGGGGTTATTATTTATGTCCACAACGGGCGCGTAATTCACCTGTATACCCACCCGTTTACATTGTTCTGCCACAATTTTTCCGTATTGATAAATAATATTGGAATCACTGATAGCACCCAGCATCATCTGTCTGGGCAGGGGGAGGACGCTGTCAGTCATCCGCATGCCTACTCCCCATTCGGCATCTATGCACATGAGTAATGGTGTTTTTGCCTTAGCCTGTAAAGTATTGAAGGCCATAGCCTGTCTAACCGGGCTTCCCTGAAAGGCGCAGATACCGCCTACATTGTATCTCCTGACCAGGCTGTCCGCCAGGCCATCATAAAAACTTACTGTTTTGGTCCTAGTATCATAGGAAGAAAGTCTGATTATCATCAACTGGGCTATCTGTTCATCAGGGCTGAGTGTCCGCAGTACACTGTCAGCCCAGTGTTCTGCAGCATTTTGCTGTGCATAAGATTCGGTTCCTATTAGAAGCAGTAGAAAGATCAGGCTATTCCGCATGCTTGTTTTTAAATTTTATAGTGCAGGGGAAGTGTTATTTTTGATATTCTAAATTAATGGATTTTGACCGATATTATTCAACTATTACCGGATAACATTGCCAACCAGATAGCGGCCGGTGAAGTGATCCAACGTCCGGCCAGTGCGGTAAAGGAGTTGTTGGAGAATGCAGTAGATGCCGGGGCTGATTCCATCAGGCTCATTGTCTATGATGCCGGTAAGGCCCTGGTACAGGTCATTGATAATGGCAGCGGTATGAGTGAAACAGATGCGCGGATGGCCTTTGAACGTCATGCGACGTCCAAGATAACCAGTATCGAGGACCTGTTCAGGATCAAGACCATGGGTTTCAGGGGAGAAGCACTGGCAAGTATAGCAGCGGTGGCCCAGGTTGAATTAAAGACAAGGCAGGCAGGAAATGATACAGGTATCTTCATTGAAATGGAGAACAGTGCTGTTACCAGGCAAGAGCCTGTGGCCATACCCGCCGGTACCAGTATTGCCATGAAGAATCTTTTCTTTAATGTGCCAGCCAGGCGTAATTTCCTGAAAAGCAATGCAGCAGAACTCAGGCATATCATTGATGAATTTATCCGGGTCGCCATGTCTTTCCCGGAAATCTTCTTTTCCTTCACCAGCAACGGGCAGGAGGTTTTTCACCTGGAAAAGGGAACCCTTAAGCAGCGTATCATACAATTGTTGGGGAATTCCTATAATACCAAACTTGTTTCAGTAAGGGAACAATCGGATTACATGAACATCTATGGTTTTGTGGGCAAACCGGAGACTGCCAAGAAGACGAGGGGCGACCAGTATTTCTTCGTGAACAACCGGTTCATCCGGAGTGCATACCTGAACCATGCACTCATGAATGCATTCAATGAAATGATCCCCAGGGACAGTTTTCCAATGTATGCACTTTTCATTGATCTGGATCCTGCTCAGCTCGATATCAATGTGCACCCTACCAAGCAGGAGATCAAATTTGAAGACGAAAAAATCGTGTATGCTTTTGTACAAAGTGCGGTAAAACATGCGCTGGCGCAGTTCAGTATAACTCCTACCCTTGATTTTGAACTGGATATGGCCATCGAGCATACTGACGCGGTTAGCAAGCCCTTCACAGAAGAGAAAATATCCTCCGCCGAGAGATCCCCCCTGTTCAGCACATTTATACAAAAGAATCAATCACATCTTATTGAAGGCAGAGGCGGTCTGCGGAACTGGAAGGATTTCTATGAACCTGCCGAATCAAATAACGAAGTGAACAAACCTTTACATGAGGACATGCGGGTGACTTCGTTAAAGAATAAACCCCAAACTGAACACCTGTTTCAGCTGCACTTTAGTTTTATAGTGGCACAGCATGACAAGGGATACTTGCTCATTCAACAGCAAAATGCACATGAACGAATCCTCTATGAGAAATTCAGCGGGGCTGTTAATGGCAAACCCATTGCAACGCAAAGAAGCTTATTCCCCCTGACCATGGAATTCTCAGCGGCAGACACAGTGCTGCTCCATGAATTGTTGCCCGACCTCGTACACCTGGGTTATTCCCTGGAGCCATTCGGCAATAATACATTTGTGATTCAGGGTATTCCTGCCGATATTGATCCGGGCAATGAAAAAAAGACCATCGAAAGGATGCTGGAGCAATACAAACATTTCAGCAACGATCTTAAATTCAGCAAAAGGGAAAAACTATTGCGTTCCCTTGCCCTGCAGCAATCTGTGAAAGCCGGCAATTTGCTTACGGAACGGGAGATGAAAGCATTGGTGGACGACCTCTTTGATTGCGAGATGCCAAACATCACGCCCAACGGGAAACCTGTTTACCTTGAATTCTGGAAAGAGGAATTGGATAAATTATTTGGGAGATAACTTAGGTTGAGAAATAAAAAAACCTGCAACAATTTGTTGCAGGTTTTTTTTATTGGTACATTATAATTTCTGGAATGCCGAATAACAGTTGTTGTTTCCATAGATCACTCTCATGGTGTAAAAGCCAGAGATAAGTCCGCTGACATTCAGGTTCACTACATTGTTTCCGACTACCCCCTGCTGGTGTTTGTCCAGCACCAGCACATTCAGGGTGTTGTACACATATACATTGATCAGGGTAGGTGTTGACAGTGACACATTTACATTGACCGATGTAGAGGCAGGATTTGGATAGGCCTGTAAAGTGCATTGCTGGGTCACGTGCTCGATGTGGATCTGTGTGCAGTATTCCTTTGTGCAGCCCCCCAATGTTACTACGTTCAGACATACCCTGTATAAACCGGTGTCACGGAAAACATAGACCGGATTATTCTGGTGCAGGATCACAGGTGGTGTACCGCCGTTCAAAGAGGTAATTGTCCAGGTCTGGTCAAGGATGATATAATTGGCTACTGCATAGAAATAGATCTTATTCGGGATAACCGGATCATGTTGGTAAGTATAAGTAACATGGATGCTGTCGCAATTGACCTGCCCGGTAACCACAACCGTTTTACATGTCGTAGAAGTGCAGTTGTGGTTGACAATAACAGTGAGGCAAGCGGTGTAATTTCCTGCATGAGCATAATGGTGTGTAGTGATCATGCTGGTGCTTCCGCTGCCGTCACCAAAGGTCCAGATGTATTGAAATGCGGAATTCTGATAAACCGGCGTGAATACATAGGTCTGGCTATTTGTGGGTGCAACAACAAAATAGAAATTACTGTTACTGTTGCAGGGTGGTTGTACCGTGATGGAATCGCATTTATAGCGAACACAGTTGGTGCTCAGTTGCACCCTCAGGCAAACATAGTATCTGCCAGGGTGTGCATATTCATGAACTGCATTCCAGGTTGTTGCAGTGGCACCATCTCCAAAGCTCCAAATAGCGGAAGCAGTATTTGATCCTGCATTGGTAGTATTTGTGAAATGCACCTTATTACTATTAATGGAATCCAGTTGCCAGGTATAACTGGGCTGGAAGTTGCAAGGTTCCGGTATTGTAATGGAATCGCATTTATAGCGAACACAATTGGTACTCAGTTGTATCCTCAGGCAAACATAATACCTGCCTGGATGCGCATATTCATGCGAGGCATTCCAGGTAGTGGCGGAACTGCCATCCCCGAAGTACCAGTTCACGGTTGCATTAAGCGGAGGCACATTGGTGGTATTGGTGAAATTCACCCTGTTATTATTCTGGGGATCAAGCTGCCAGGTATAATTCGCCTGAAAATTGCAGGTAGGATAAACAACAAGCGTTTTACAGGTCTCACTTACACAATTGATCACAATTCCTGCGGGGCCTCTTTTTTGTACCCTCAGGCAAACGGTATAGGTGCCAGGTTGGGCATATGTATGGTCCGGGCTCACTAAACTGGAAGTTGTTCCATCTCCAAAGGTCCAGTGCATGGAATCCGTATTGTTCAATGGTAATGACGTGTTGGTGAACCATATCTTCTGTGCATTGACCGAATCAGCTCTCCAGGTGAAATTAGCCTGCAGGTTACAAGGTTCTGTAACTGTGATTGTTTTACAGAGATAACGTATACAGGGTGGTGTTCCTGCTGCATTGTTTTTCTTAACTACCAGGCAAACAGTATACGTGCCTGCATGTGCATAGATATGTACAGGATTTACGGCAAACGATGTACTGCCGTCTCCAAAGGTCCAGGTAGTTGAATCATTCGACCCCAGGGGAGTGCTCAGGTTAATAAAATGAATCTCAAGTGGATTGCCGGTGGCAGGTGCAGAACTGAAATCAACTACCAGGTTGCACGGTGTTGTTACCGTTATGGTTTTACAGATATAACGGATGCAGGGAGGGGTTCCGGGAGGATTGTTCTTCTTGACCACCAGGCAAACATTGTAGGTACCTGCATGGGCATAAGTATGCAGGGGATTGGTCACATACGAGGTGCTGCCATCGCCAAAAGACCAGGTGGTGGAATCATTGGTACCCAAAGGCGTACTTAGGTTATGGAATTCGATCGTTAGCGAATTGGCATTTGTAGCATTCCAGCTGAAATCGACCACTAGGTTACAGGGAGGAGGTATTGTAAGCTGTTTTGTCAGAGATTCAGTACATTCAGTTCCTCCGTTTGGGTTATGTCTCACTACAGTATGTAACACATTATATGTACCCGGCAATGCATAGTTGTGGGTTGGTGAAACAGTGTGTGAAACAGTGCTTCCGTCACCAAAATTCCAGCTGTGCTGAACTGCTGGTGAATCATTGACTGCAGGAATGAACCTCACCAGCGAACTGTTTAGAAATTGGTAGGTAAATTCCGGATTGCAATTCCCCCCCCCCTGCGCAGTTGCCTTAATCGTGAAAGCGGCCAGGGAAAGCCATAATAATGTAAAAAGTTTTTTCATAAAATTCTTTTTTGATTGGGTAATAGGATTTTTCATTCGGATATTACGGTTTAAGTATAGTAGAGATACGGCTATTGCCGGAAATGTTGCCTGACTGGTAAATTAATATCTAATAATTCTTTCTGATGGTGGTCAAAAAGCGCTCCGTTACTTTTCTGATGGGGGTTGCGCCAGTCTGATAATGGTTTGCTAAGATGCTGAAGATCAGAAACTTCCCTTTTTTAGTCAGCAAGTAACCGCTTAAAGCACAGTTGTTGCTTAATGTTCCGGTCTTTGCATAGATAAAACTACTGTCCTGTTTGAAAAATGATCTTAGGGTTCCTTCGCCACCGGTAGGTAAGATAGTCTTCATGCGGTTCCAGCCGAATTCATTTCGCATCTTATTTAATATGTAAATAAACGCCTGGGGCGTAAATAAATTATACCTGCTAAGGCCACTACCGTCCACCCATTTTGGCCGTTGGGGAAGGTCTTTCAGGTCGGTCTCCAACAGGGTATCGATCATAGCACCATCATCCATGTATCCCAGACGTTCATTGCTGGCCATCAAGAGGGTTTGTTCTGCAAAGAAGTTATCGCTGCGATGCATCATAAGTTTGAATAGGGAGTCGGTGGGCTGGGAATGGATAACATATATTTTTCCATAATAAGGAGCGATGAGTCTTCCCATTTGAATGTCAAGACCAAATTCTTTTTTTAGAATC
>JANYAL010000207.1 GCA_025361325.1 Bacteroidota bacterium | reverse complement strand
GTCGAAGACTCATCCGTTAGTGTTGGCAGGGCATGTCGGGTTGTATCGTTGCACCGTTCTGTATGGTATTACCAAAGCTGTAAAGATGACCAGGAGGTGGTCAATAAGCTCCAGCAATATGCGGAGCTTTATCCAACCCGGGGCTTTGATGAATACTATGGCATGATCCGTAATGAGGCCTTGGTCTGGAATCGCAAAAGGGTCCTTCGGGTGTATCGCAGCTTAAAACTTGGCCTGCGTCGCAAACGTAAGCGCAGATTGCCAGCAAGAGTGAAACAACCTTTACAACAACAGCAACAACCCAACAAAAGTTACAGTATGGATTTTATGAGCGATGCCCTGAGTACCGGAAGAAAGTTAAGGGTATTGAATATTATGGATGATTGCACCAGGGAATCACTTGCGGCCTATGCCGATTTTAGCATCCCGGCAGAGAAAGTAGTAACTGTGTTTCAGGATATTATTTCAGAACGGGGTATTCCCCAGCAGATCAGGGTAGATAATGGACCTGAGTTTTTAAGTAAGGTATTTACCAAATGGTGTAACAAAAAAGGAATCGAAGTGAAGTTCATACAACCTGGCAGGCCGATGCAAAATGGATATATCGAACGGTTAAACAGAACCTTCAGAGAAGATATATTAGATGCCTACCAGTTTGAAACATTGGAAGAAGTAAGAATATTGAGCGATGAGTGGCAGCATGTCTATAATCATTATCATCCTCACAAATCATTAAACAGGAAAACGCCGGCTGCAACTTATGATGCCTTACGGCGGAATCTCATATCAAATAAATGATTGAACATGAGCATAGGAATTAACCTCAGCAACAAAACATACAATCATTCATTTAATATGAGAATAGCAATAAAAAGTCTAAATTAGCTACGTCTTAAAAATGGGAAGGCTTCAGATGGCATTAAGTGGAATATAAAAAGTATTGCGAAAATAATAGCTGTTGCGTATCCGTATGGGGTTAGTAATAGCTGCACCGATTTGTGTACCACCTGAGCCCAAATTGAATCTTAAAGGTGCCGTTAAACCGGTATTCCATAAACTAATGGATATAGCCGTTAGAATACCAATAACCATTGTTGTTAACAGGAGGCAAGGTATAATTTGCATTATTAATCTGGTTGGTATCAGAATAGGTCCAGGCAGCATTTCCAAAAGGCAGCAGGTTGATGGGGGGAGCCACGAGATTACCATCCACATTCACTAGCTAAATATTTGAGCCATAATTACCAAATGATGACGTCTTCCCAAAACCAACAGTTGCATCAAAAAAATTCATCTTGGCTGTATCTATCGTTCATGTGCTGTCGCTGTTGTAAATAGCTGAAAATGTGTTTCCAAACATGGTATGCCCGCCTCGTATGGTGTGGGAATATATAGAGCCAAATGGCCTAAAAACCTGGGCGAAAGAGAAGTATGCTGCAAAAGAAAACATCACGGGAAACAGGCATCGAGGCATCGTTCCATGGTTAGGTTTAACTTTTTAATGATTGCAGATTTAATGGTTAAAAGAACTATGCATATAAGCAAGGACTTTTAAGGATATTTTTCGAGGCGATACCATCACACAAATATTTGCCATAATCATAAAAAAGAACCTTTCTAAGATCTGGGTACTTTTTACCATTTAGTAATTATCCTGTATTCATTTCTCGTTTGGATTTTATATAATAAAAATAAAATACAGCCATGCTGAAAAAAAGACCATAGTCAAAGAAAATGATGAATTTGGTCAGGGGATGACCTAACCAATATGGTATTGAATAGGATTCATTCAGATTAATTATTGCCGCAGATTCTGGCTGATATATAAAAAGTACCGTAGTCATGGGGACTGCGGTACTTAAAAAGACATAAAACTTATAAAAGAAAAAATTAATTATTTTTCACCGTAGTGCTCTGATTGATCATATTATCCAGCACCTTTACTGTTTCATCTATGTAGATATCATTACTCAATCTCCTGATCCATTGCGTGTTCTTATCCAATTTCTCCTTTGCAGAATTGATGGACAGGGTATCTGCAGCAATGTTCTTCACGACCAGGTTCTTGCTTAATCTACTTAGTGTATCCAGGTCCCGGTTGGTAGCCTGCAATTGTTTCCGTTCCTCTTTGAACTTTTGTATACTGAGGGAATACTCCTTATCATTGAGTTTATTCAATAAAGCAAGGTCAGCCTGCATTTTATTGAAACGCTCATTCATCTTAAGGTTGTTATTGATGTTCCTGATGACAAGGTCATTGCTGATGGTGCTCGTCCAAGGTTTATAATCCACTTTCCCGATTTCATCCCATGGCAAAGCGAACGGATTGTCCTTTTCACGGAATTTCAAGTATTCGAAACCATCGGGAAGTATGACATCGGGAGTTACCCCTTTCAACTGCGTGGCGCCCCCATTAATCCGGTAGAATTTCTGCAGGGTAAGTTTGATACTGCCAAGATCTTCAGGCTTTTTACCAGCAAAATAGGCGTTCTCGCTTTCAGGGTTGAGGGGAATACTGCGTTGCACAGTACCTTTTCCGTATGTTGAGGTGCTTCCAACAATAATACCACGTTTATAATCCTGTATGGCTGCAGCAAATATCTCAGAAGCGCTTGCACTAAACTCATCCACCATCACGGTAAGCGGTCCGCTGTAAGCTATGCTTTTGTCCTTGTCCTTCCACTGGAAGGGTTTGTCCTCTCCTCTTCCCTTGACGATACATATAGGTCCGTCTTCAATGAAAAGACCAGCCATTTTAACGACCTCCGGCAATGACCCTCCGCCATTGCCGCGCAGATCGATGATTACCCCTTCCACGTTCTCTGCCTTAAGTTTCTGCAGTTCTTTAGCAACGTCATCTGAACATTTTGCACCTTCGGGATTATCAAAATTGACATAGAATTCTGGCAGATAAATATAGCCAATCTTATGATCCCCGTTGATGATGGCACTTTTGGCAAAAGTGTCATCCAGTTTTATCTCATCCCTTTTCAGGGTAATCACTTTAATACTTCCATCCATCCGCTTGACAGTTAATTTCACTTCCGAACCTTTTTCAGCGCCCCTGATGAGTTTTACCGCGTCGGTTACCGCATAACCCGTAACATCCACAGGCTCTGCGTTACCCTGTGCTATCTTGATGATCTCGTCCTCCACTTTAAGTTCACCACTTTTCCATGCCGGACCACCGGAGATCAAGTTTGCGATTTTGATCCTGCCATCATCCTCTTTTAGCTGGGCCCCAATGCCGAAAAAGGTTCCGCTCATTTGCTCATCAAAAGATCGTTTTTCAATCGGCGGCATGTAATTGGTGTGCGGATCCATACAACCTGTAATTGTATTCACAAAAATTGTGAAATTTTCATCCGCATTGTCGTGCGTAATCTTTGTTTTGAAATACCTTTCAATCTGTTTTCTAATGGCATCCCTAGATTCTCTTTCTAGTGTGGAATCGGCTTTGGTAACATAATCTTTCTTGCCTTTATTTTTCTCTCTTTCCGCCTGCAAATCAACATATTTTGACAAGACCAGGTATTTCAAACGTTTCCTCCAAGTGTCCTTTCTTTCAGCTTCTGACCGGGAAAAATTAAGTTTTTCGGGATCCAGCAATACATTCTCATCCTTGCTGAATTCCATGGGCTTTGATAAGATGTCAGTATACAAAACAGATGTTTCCTGCAACCTTTTCAGGTAGACATCATTGATGGAAAAGAAAGATTCCAGTTCTGCCCCATGTATCTCATCGTCGATCTTATTTTCGTATTTCCTGAACCCCTCTATATCTGATTGAATGAAAATATTTTTATCATCATCAAGCAGCTCAGTGAATTTTTTCAATACAAGTCTGGAAAAACCATCATCGATTTTCTTTGGGCTATAATGCCCCTGTTCAAGCATAAGTCCTACATTGCGAAGCACTTTTGAATAACGCGATTTGGGATTGTCATTATCTGATTTCCCTTTTGTCTGGAAAGCCAGGAACAATCCTGCCCCGGTAAGTACCAGTAAAACAGGTAAAAATTTTCTACTCATCATATATCCTGCAATTTTATGCATAGTGTAAAAATAACGTAAAAAAGACGGTAATTATTTAATAGAAACGACAAGAGGGGAATAATGTTTTGTTAAAGACAACTTTTGGATTAAATTCAGGATGAATGGTTTATTCAGGCTGTTTGATCTACCAGGCAGAACGATATGTTTTTTCGGCATGAAAAAACCCGGCCTTACTCCGGGCACTATCAGGGTAACCAATGGGGCTCGAACCCACGACCCTCAGAATCACAATCTGATGCTCTAACCAACTGAGCTATGGCTACCATATGTTTAGACAGCAAAAATATAGAAAAACCAGGCTTTATCAAAATTACATTTTGAGCAGGCATGGCAAATCAGTTTCTTTGCAATGACAATTAATACAGATGAACTGGACCCACTTTATAATGCCTGTTTTCTTATCTGCCTTTACTGGCTGGGTGACCACTTGGATAGCCATCAAAATGTTATTCCATCCCAGAAAACCAGTGTGGTTCTTAGGGTTAAAAATACAGGGTGTATTCCCAAAGAATCAGCAATTGATCGCGCAAAAACTCGGACAGGTGGTTAGTAGGGAATTCCTGTCCTTTGCTGAGATTGAAATGAAGGTTATTGACCCAGAAAACCTTAAACAACTTAAACCCGAAATTGAAAAACATATAGATATTTTTCTGCGCGAAAAGATTAAACACCTTTTTCCCATGCTATCCATGTTCGTTGGGGAAAAGACCATAACACAGCTAAAAGCGGCCTTTCTCATGGAACTTGAAAGTTTGTTCCCGGTACTGATGAAAAGCTATATGACCAAGCTTGAAAAGGACCTGGACCTTGAAAAAATTGTTACAGAAAAAGTATCCGGCTTTTCGACCAAAAAACTGGAAGATATATTAAACCAGATCACAAAAAAAGAATTTAAATTTCTGGAACTGATAGGAGGCATATTTGGACTTTTGATTGGCCTTGTCCAGGTTTTTATCAGTCTGCAACTCAATACTTAACAAATTTTTACAAATTCATACTGTTCTCCATGCTATTTCACCACTCATCAAGTAAGGATACTAAATATGTTATTTCTAGCTGAAATTTGCAACTTAATTCCATAATTACTGTTTTATAACGAAATTACTATATGATGAGAAGTATATTAAATCCCCTTATAATAACTATATTCTTATTTTCCGTGCTTTTTACAAAGGCACAAATGCCGGGGAATCGTGGCCAAATGGGTGGCCAGAACATGAATATGGGGCATTTTTACGGCAAGATCATCGAAGCTGGTAACAGTAAGCCATTAGAAGCTGTCTCAGTGCAGCTTTTACAGAGCAAACTTGATACTGTGACCAAAAAAAGAAAAGATGTGGTGGTTGGAGGTATGCTTACAACTAAAAAGGGAGAATTCAGTATTGAGAACCTTTCTGTGATGGCGACCTACAAACTTAGAATAACTGCAATAGGTTTCAAGACCATAGAACAGAAGGTCAATTTTGACCTCAATATTTCCGCAGCAAAGAACGGTGATTACAGCAGCATGCTGAATGGTGTTGATAAGGATTTGGGTAACATAAAACTGGAAACCGATGCCCAGCAATTGCAGAATGTAACCGTTGTCTCAACTGCTCCCGCATTGACGATGAACATTGATCGGAAAGTATTCAATGTGGAAAAGAACATCAACAGTACCGGGGGTACTGCAGTGGATGTAATGAAAAATGTACCTTCTGTTAATGTGGATATTGACGGAAACGTCACTTTACGCAATGCTTCACCCCAGATATTCGTAGATGGCCGTCCAACCACTATGACCCTCGATCAGATCCCTGCAGATGCCATTGCCAGTGTTGAGATCATTACAAACCCATCAGCCAAATATGACGCCAGTGGCGGCGGAGCTGGCATTTTAAACATTGTATTAAAGAAGAACCGTAAAGCAGGGTATAACGGTAATTTGCGGGCGAGTATTGATTACAGGGCTCGCCCAGGTTTTGGTGGTGATTTCAACTTGAAACAGGATAAAGTGAATTTCTTTGCATCGGGAATGCTCGGGGTGAGAAAATCTGTAAGTACAGTGACTAGTAACAGGGTGGACTACCTCACAGGAGCCAATGCCTATTTAACTCAGACAAATGGTCCGGTAAATGAAGGAATATTTGCATTTGGCAGGTTGGGTATGGATTATTTTATTGATAACAGGAATACACTTACAGTTGGCGGTAATATTGTAAGGGGGCACTTTAATACGAATGATGTAATCAATATCTTCCGGGATACTGTTAGTACTGTCAATATTATCAGCGACAAGGGAACTCGTTCCAGTAAGAACACCGGCGACTTTCATAATTATGGTTCTACTCTAAGTTTCAAACACAATTTTGCCAAAGCCGGTAAGGAATGGACTGCCGATGCCAATTACAATTACAGTAAAAATAATAATACAGGTGATTACAACACACAATATTTCTACACATCCAATAACCCTAAAACTCCATTGTTCACAGACCGTTCAACTGGAGAAGGCACTTCGCAGTTCTTTACGGTTCAAACTGATTACAGCAATCCAATAACCACTAAGATGAAGATAGAGATGGGGGCTAGGATGGCGTTAAGAAATTTCACCAGTTTCAATGACAACTATTCGCAATTTGGAGGAGTGTTTTATCTTTTGCCATCCCTTAGCAATAATTACAAATTCAACGATGCCTTATATGCTGCGTACACAACATTTTCCCAGCAGTTCAAGAAATTCACCTATCAATTGGGAATAAGAGTGGAAAGTTCTGATTACCAGGGAAACCTGGTAAGTAAGAACCAGGTGTTCACAACCTCCTATCCTTTAAGCCTTTTTCCAAGTGCATTTGCAACCTATAAGTTAAATGACAAGGAAGACATTCAACTGAATTATTCCCGGAAAGTAAACAGACCTAATTTCTTCCAGCTTATTCCCTTCATCGATTATTCAGACTCACTCAACCTTTCCGTGGGTAACCCTAAACTGGTTCCTGAATTCACGCATCTACTTGAATTTTCCTATTCCAATCAATACGCATCAGGCAATACATTCCTGGCCACAGCCTATACACGTTATACCAACAACCTGATCACGCGGTATCAATACAAAGATGCTGACCCTAACCCGGCAAAGAATGATAGTGTTATCATCAGTACCTATGCCAATGCAAGTAGAAGCTATACATACGGACTGGAGTTAACGGACAAGAATAAGATGAGCAGCTGGTGGGACCTAACTACAAACCTAAATATCTTCAACTCAACGATAGATGCAGGCAACTTGTCTGGTGGCACGACAAATTCACAATTCAGCTGGTTCGCTAAGATCAATAACAATTTTAAACTCCCGAAGAATTACTCCATACAGTTCTCTGGGGATTATACGGCCAAAACGCTGGTAGCACCCAGTGGAAGTGGCAATAGTGGTGGGGGTGGTGGTCGTGGGGGCGGTATGATGTTTGGCGGCGGATCTCAACCCAGTGCACAGGGATACATCAAACCGATATATGGTGCAGACATTGCAATAAAAAAGGATTTCCTGAAGAACAATGCTGCATCTCTTACCCTGCAGTTTAGCGATATTTTCCGTACAAGGGTTTATGCCACACATGCCGATTCACAGTATTTCTTGCAGGATAATGAGCGCCGTAGGGACCCCCAAATGGTCAGGTTGAATTTCAACTGGCGTTTTGGAAAATTGGATGTGGCACTATTCAAGCGTAAAAACATGAAAAACGAAATGGAAAATATGCAGAATGCCCAACAAGGCATGGGTAATTAATAATTATGTAGTTTCAACTTCTTTAAAGCAGTCCAAAAAAACGGACTGCTTTTTTAATTGGTTTGATAATTAGCTTTAATTTGCCGGTAAATACCTACAAATGAAGAAGTTCAATAATAAAAAACTTATTCCGCATCTTCTGGCAATTGCAATTTTTTTACTGGTTACTGTTATTTTTTGCAGGCCTGCATTGGAAACAGATGTTGTATTGCAACAAGGTGATATATCTGGCTGGCAAGGTATGAGCCACCAGTCATTCCAATATAAGGAATCGCATGGTCATTTCCCACTATGGGCAAGTAATATGTTCAGTGGCATGCCTGGTTTTCAGGTTGCGATGGACGGACCCTGGACACCTTTAGGAATTTTACATATCATATTTACACTTGGTTTACCGATCCCTTTTAGTTTTTTCTTCTTAGCCTGTATTGCTTTTTATTTTTTGTGTCAATGCCTGCGAATTAAACCATGGGCTTCTATTCTAGGTGCCCTGGCATTTGCATACAGTACTTTCGACCCTATTATTATTACCGCCGGACATAATACCCAGATGTTTGCACTTGCATATACACCGGCACTTTTAGGTGCCATCATTCTTCTAAATGAGAAAAATTATTTCTCTGGTTTTGTATTAACCGTATTATTTACAGGGTTGGAATTTTTGCAGAACCACCAACAGATCAGTTATTATTTATTTATTGTTATTGCTGCAATGTCAATTGCCTATATAATTAAATGGATTAAAGCACAGGAATTCGGTCACATGTTAAAAACCATTTCTCTTGCTGTCAGTGCCGGGGCTATTGGATTTATGCTGAATGCGAATAATTTGCTACCTGTCTATGATTATGGAAAAGAATCCAAAAGGGCCGGGCAACTTGTAATGGAGAACACTAATAAGAAAGATGATGTGAAAGAAGGAAAAACGACTGGTCTTTCCAAGGATTATGCCTTTCAATGGAGCTATGGGAAAATGGAAACTTTCAGCCTGATGTTCCCAGGTATAAAAGGGTTTGGTTTATACGGGTCACAGAGAGACGGGGAACAATATCTTTTTCCCACCCTTGATGAAAAATCCAATTTGGCCACTTATTTGACTGAAAAGATGAATGTTCCGGAAGATCAGGCTACCAATTTTGCTCTACAAAGCAGCAGTGATCTGTATTGGGGGGAACAACCTGTAACCAGTGGCCCGGTTTACCTGGGCGCCGTTATTTGCTTCCTGTTTATATTTGGCATGTTCTACCTTGACAGTAAACATAAATGGTGGATACTTGGCGTTTCCATTTTCGGTATTTTATTAGCCTGGGGCAACAATCTGCCCGGTTTTAATTATTTCATGTTCGACCACCTGCCTTTTTACAATAAATTCAGGGTACCTACCATGACGCTGGTAATACCTCAATTACTTTTTCCTGTTATTGGAGCACTGGTTTTAAATAAACTGATGGATAATCAGGATGATGAAAAATGGAGAAAATTCAGATGGAGTGTCATTACAACTGTAGTTGTTTTCACCCTGGTATCTTTATTCTATTTTACCAGCGATTTCAGTAAAGAGAATAAAGAAAGGAGTAAGGTATTCAATGAGGTATTTAATCCGGCTGACCCTGCTGTACAATCGAAGCTAGATTCAATCAATGAAAAATACACACCTTTATCCGATAACCGGTTATATGAAAACCTGATGTTCAATACAAAAGGTGACAAACAAATGTCAAGAGGTGTGCTAAATGCCCTTCGGAAAGACAGGGCATCACTTTTAAGTGGTAGTTTACTTCGTTCTTTCCTGTTCGTTCTATTTGCTGTACTCTTTATCGGACTGTTTATCAAGCACAAGATCAAGACAGCTATACTTATTGCAGGAGTAAGCCTGGCAGCAATTATTGACCTGCTCACTATTGACATGAAATATTTAAATGAAAAAAGTTTCGATAGTAAGGATAAATATGAATCTGTTGAATTTCCTTTATCTGAGACCGACAAAATAATATTGAGGGATACAGATCCTAACTTTAGGGTATTCAATGTAAGCGGAGGAGACCCTTTCCAGGAATCAAAAACCTCCTATTATCACAAGTCAATCGGAGGATACCATCCAGCTAAACTGGGTATATATGATGACCTTGCTGCATACCAGTTATCCGGTTCACCTAACCTACAAGTACTTAACATGCTGAATGCAAAATATATCATTCAGCGGGGTTCGCAGGGTGGGGCACCAGTAAAAATGGATAACCCGAATGCCTTGGGGAATTGTTGGTTTGTAAAAGGAGTTGATTTTGTAAAAGGATCTGTTGCTGAGATGAAAGCACTTAATAATTTCAATCCTAAAGACACCGCTATCGTAGATGAGAAATATCATGACCTTGTCACATCATTCGCACCTGCTGACAGCAATTCCTATATCCGACAAATCACATTTGACAACGATACTATAAGATACAAGAGCAATACAGCAACAAATCAGCTGGCAGTTTTCAGTGAGATCTATTATAAAGACTGGAAAGCCTATGTTGACGGAAAATCAGTACCTTATTTCAAGGCAAATTATGTATTAAGGGCAATGATGATACCTGCCGGGCAGCATTCCATTGAATTCAGGTTTGAGCCAGCTCTATATTTCCTGGGTATTACCATTACAAATATCACATCCTGGATACTGATACTGTTATTATTGATTTATGTTTTTTGGCTGATCATGCCATCGTTAAAAAAAACTAATAATAAGTAAAATAATAGTAATGTCAGATACACTGGTTATATAACTATTGCCAATGTATCTTTTATGTATGCCAAAAAACAAGATCAATATCGCTGTTATTGTTCCTTATAAAGTATATCCTGCAAAAATGGGTGGACAAAAAGGGATCGCATTCTTTTATGATCACCTTAACAGATTATTGCCTGTAACCATCATCTCAACAAATGATAATTTACTACCCGAAAATTACTCCATTAACTTTACTCCGTTACTCGGTCATTCAAAATGGAGATATATCAATCCCCAACTTTTTTTTAAATTAAAAAAATTGATACATAAGACAGGTGTCACACACCTTATCCTGGAGCATCCTTATTATGGCTGGCTGGGCCAGTTATTAAAATGGAGTTGCAAGTTGAAACTGGTCATTCATTCACATAATATTGAAGGACTCCGGTTTAAAAGCCTGGGTAGATGGTGGTGGGGCTTATTACTGAATTATGAGAAAATAACACACCGGAAGGCAGACCTTAATTTTTTTATTCATGACGAAGACAGGGAATTCGCTGTCCGTAAATTCCGGCTTGAATCCTCCCGATGTTTCACCATTACCTATGGTTTTGAACTAACTCAGGCACCGACACCGGAAGAAAAGATTCGGGCAAAACAAGATATCTGCAATTCTTATAATATTGTTAAAGAAGCAAGGATACTACTTTTTAACGGCACACTTGACTATTTCCCTAACCGTAAAGCACTGGATATCATTCTCGACGTATTAAATCCGATGCTCATGGCCAAAAAGGACCTTGTTTACAGTATTATTATCTGCGGTAGTAACCTACCCTCCAATTACAACAATCTTATGGATTACAGGGATAAGAACATCATTTATGCAGGTTTTGTGAAAGATATCACTCTTTTCTACAAAGCAGCGGATATCTTTATAAACCCTGTAACGGATGGTGGAGGTATAAAGACAAAAGTAGTAGAGGCACTCGGATATGATCTGTCAGTAATTAGTACTCCTGACGGGGCTACCGGGATTCCATTGAACCTAACTGGCAGTAAATTGAAACTGATATCAGTCAATGACTGGCAGGGATTTGCTGATGAAGTAGTCCGACTCGACATAAAAGCGACCATCCCTATGGATTTCTACCATCACTTTTATTGGGGCCGGATCGCTGAGGGGGCAGCGGATTGTATAACCAATGCGGAATGATTTAACTTTATGGCATCATTCTCAAACAATATAAATGAAAATTCTGATCACCGGTTTTACAGGATTCGTAAGTGTTCATTTTCTGAACCTGTTGAATGACACTGAGCCGGGTTCAGAAGTGCTAGGCATTGACAAGAACCCACCCGATTTTGACCTGAATAACTATCCCGCGCTAAACATCACCTTCAGGGATATTGACTTACTGAACAGGCAAATGGTCAATGAAATACTTATTGCTTTTGAACCGGAATACATACTGCATCTTGCTTCGGTGAGTAGCGTTGCACAAAGCTGGCATACCCCACTCGACAGTTTTGTCAATAACACAAATATATTCCTGAACCTGGTGGAACAGGTCAGGATCAATAAAATCAAAAGCCGGATCCTGTCGGTGGGTTCCTCTGAGGAATACGGGGAAGTATCTCAAGAAGCATTACCGCTTACAGAAGAAAATGCCTTAAATCCGTTAAGTCCCTATGCAGTGGCCAGGGTATCGCAGGAGATGTTGTCTAAAATCTATGCCGATGGATTTGGCCTTGACATCATTATCACAAGATCTTTCAATCACATCGGACCGGGACAAAAGGAAAATTTTGTCATCTCATCATTTGCACGACAACTAGTTCAGTTGACCAGGGAGAATGAAACGAATCATACCCTTATCACCGGAAATACTGCAATCACGCGTGATTTTGTGGATGTAAGAGATGTCGTTAAAGCATATTATCTTTTACTGAAAAAAGGAAGAAAGGGTGAAGTGTACAATATCTGTTCAGGAAAAGGCATCATACTAAGAGAGATCATCCTTAAATTGAGTGCTATTCTTAATCTGAAGATCAATATTCAGGTGAACCCGGATTTGATACGTCCCAATGAAAATAAACGTATCATTGGTTCTTTTGATAAACTGCACCGGGAAATGGGTTGGCGACCTGAAATTACGTTGGACAAAAGCCTGACAGATATTATTGATTACTGGATGCAAAAAATAAACTGACTATTTTTCACTTGCAACTAAAGAAATCGAATTCCAAAGCAAACCTGCAGTCTTATCCCAGGAGAAATGTTGTTTTTGTTGATACCCCTTTTCAATCAATTGATTTTGAAGCACCTTGTCGGTAAATAACCGCTCCATGGCCTCTGCAATTTGCTCAACATTATAAGGGTCTACCAGCAAGGTGGCTTCACCTGCCACTTCAGGCATGGAAGTCACATTGGAACAAATAATCGGGACCCCACATTGCATGGCTTCAACAATGGGAAGGCCAAATCCTTCAAATACCGGTACAAAAGTCAATGCCAGTGAAGCACCGAGAACTTTCTGAAGATCATAATCGCTCAAACGGCCGGTGAACACGATATCCGCCTTATAGTCGCTATCAGCATAGGTTTGTTCAATTGCTGTCTTCTGCCATAATATGGAACCGGCCAGTAAAAGTTTAACATCCGAGCCAGTATGTTTTTTAAAAAGAGTAAACGCCTCAATCAGCCTCACGATGTTCTTCCGGGGATGCATGGAACCGACAAAAAAGAAATATTGTTTTCCGGCACTCCATTTAGATCGTATTTCATTTACCTCTGTCATATGCAATGGTGAAAAATTACTACTAATGCCACAGGACACATTGTCAATCTTTTCCGAATCGATCCCATAAAAGGAACCGATATCTCTTTTACTGAATTCAGATATGGTCGCTATCCTACTTGCCTTTCTGACAAATCGTTTGAAAAAATACCTGAAATAAATACGGTTCTTAAGCCTGAGGTCCTCAGGCCTGTGTTCAAAATTGATATCATATATGATGGGCAATTGTTTGCAACCTGACGACAGGCTTAGAAAACCGTCTGCAGAGACAAATACATCAGGACGGTGTTTCCGAAGGAATAGAGGCAGTCTGCATTCCATGTAAAATATATACAACAGGGGGTGCCTCAGTGCAGGAAATAACCGGTACTTTCTAACATTGGGAAGTTCAAAATAATCTTCCGTGAAATGTTTATCACACAAAATTAGGAACTGGTCCTCCGGATGAGCTTTTATGATCCGAGATATGGTATTGACTGTAAAATACCCGATACCATCCAGTTGTTTATTCCTGAGAACCCAGCAATTGATCGCTACTTTCATGATTGGACAGATTTAGCAACTTTACCCACAGTAAATCTCTTATATAATTTGTACAACTTTAGACCTGTCCTATTATCCAACATACGGGATGCAAAGATACCTATTCTCAGCATTGGCCTGAAATGCTGACCTGGGATAAGCGTTCCTGCATAGCAATGACACTGCTTAATAAAATCCCCGACAGAAATGGTCCGGCCTTTTTTTGATGTCTTTAGCAACCGGTGAGAAAGACTTTCACAAAAATAGAGCAGCATCTGCTTCCCATACCGGTCGATCGTATGAGCAACAGCGGGGTCAATGGACCGGCACCCGCTTAAAAATTGCATATACCGGCCAAATGCAAGTTGGTAAGTTTCACCTCCGGTGAGTCTGGAAACACTATCATGCAACCGGTATGAAAATATTTCTTCCGCAGCAATAGCCATATACCCAATCATGATCAGTTTCATCCACAATTCATAATCCGCGAATATCAGGTTGGGATAAAGTGGTGAAATGCCTCCAACCGCATCATAATCATGGCTGCGCATCATATAACCTGTACCCATGCTGTCCATCGTACGCTTCATTTCTCCTGCCAGAAATTCATCCGCAAAGAGGGTCTCTTTCATGACCTGGCAATGTCTGACAAGTTCACCTCTTTCATCAATGTATTTAAAATGGGCCTGGTAAAGGCTGGCCTTCGGATGTCTGCTGATCAGTCTACCCATGATCTCCAAATAATTGGGGTGTAGTAGGTCATCATGACCGATGATGGTCATGAATTCGTTCTTATTCACATCCTTTATCCTAGCCCAGTTATTCTCTATGCTCAAAGGACGGTCTGAAGTACAAATTTGGATCCGCCAGTCATTCAAATGTTTCAACCATTCAACTGTACCGTCGGTACTGAAATTATCGAGAACGGTAAGGGTGAAGTCTTTACGATTCTGAGCAAGGATACTATTTACACATTCTTTTAAATAATGACCGCCGTTCTTTACTGGTAATATGATAGAGTAGGTATTCATGATACACCCCATGCCAGTTTAGCCATCGATCTTCTTGTTTCAGAATCAGCCTCCTGGTATAAGCGGGTCTGATTATCAGAGACCAGCAGATTTTCCTGTTCGTTAATCCAGAAAGTTGAACTTTTTTCCCAGTCAGGTGGACCATATACATTCCCATGCTTATCCAAAACCAGAACATTAAGTCCCTCTTTTAGAAAATGATTAGTCATGCTTTGCCGCCCGCTTTCAAATTGGTAGGCAATGAATTTTGTGTCAATTGGTTTTTTGCACAAATCCAGAAAATCAGTACGTCTTAACATAAATGCATTTGAACGAAGGTGTGGATTTGGAAAAGGTTTGAATAGGAATCTCCAGTATATCAAAGCCTTCATGAATAATTTATATTTCCTGAGATTATTTATTATTCCTTTATTGCCTTCCCATTGAGTGGTATGCTTTTGGAAAGTAGCAGAATAATAACTCATATTTGAAGCTGATGCCCCGACCAAAGCTGTTTTTTCAATTGAAAAAGCCTTTATATAATTGTACAACCAGTTATCAGCAAGTATTACAGAATAACTGTTAAAGAAAAGAACATATTCCGAAGAGACCTTAGCAGTGGCTTTAATATAAATATCAATATCCTGGCCATTTGAAAAACTATAATGCGAATAATTTATACTCATGGATTTGATAAGATGATGGTATTGCAAAGTTTCTGATTCATTTTGAACACCGTTGAATAAAAGTACCAGGTAATGTTCAAATCCTGCAAGCTTATCTTTATAAGAATTAAGGAAATCCTTAAAAACTGCAATTCCGAAAGGAATCCAAATCAGGTGAAAAACAGTAACACTGGATTTTTCACTACCAGAATGCTGAGACATATGTTTACTTAATTCTTACAATGAAATATCAATTGCCGGTTCTTCAAATAATCATCATGATCTTTTGATTTTTAGATAACCCAAGTTTCGGTCCGATCATGCCATTACAGCAACTGATTTTTTAAATACACCAAATAAGGCGCAACAGCTTTGTCGAAACTATAATACTTTGCAGCCGTTTTGGCATTTTCGACATAAAAAGGATATGAAGAACGGATCTTCACCACCGCATCACGAATTGCCTTTTCAGACAATTCAGTTATCCTTATCCCACATTCGAAATCATCAACAAATTGAAAACCCAAAATATTACTGCATACAACCGGTACTCCTGCAGCCAGATATTTAAACATTTTCCCTGAAGGAGCAGAAATATAATTGTAATAATTTTTTAATATCATAGGGTCCTCAAAGTTATAAAAGCAAAACCCTATCTGAAACTCAGTGATAAAATTAACTACATCATCATTATCTAGATATAGATCATTGAAAGCAAGTCGTTTGTCTTCTAATAATTCAGTGTAATCTTCTTTCACTCTTTCCCTATCAGCCCGAAAAATAGCACCCTGCACCACCATCACTTCATCGGGATATTGTTTTAAATATCGCAAACAATGATAAAAACCGAATGCATCTATTGCTGATCCTGCAAATATCAAATTCTTACGTGAAACTAAATCGATCTCCATCTCTCTATACACAGGCGCATTTTGAATCAGGAATATCTTGTATATTTTTTCTTTAAACAGATAATGAAAACGTTCCATACTCTGTATAATAACACAATTGATCATTCTTTCATCAACTGTGGTCAACAGATCCTGTTTTTGGGTAAGTTCAAGTGAAAGAAAATCTATTTTTTTCTTTAGCAACGAGCAGTAAAAAAGATTAGCTATATCAATGCAGATTATCCTGCTATAATTGTACCTACTCAGGTTCCTCTTTAGAAACCTGAATTTAAATAAATAATCCCGGTAGGAGAGACCCTTCTTTCTAAATAGCTTTGCATCTTTATTAAACAGGAGCAGTAATTTAAAGAATAACCTGTATAATATCCTTCCCTTTACTGCATAATACCGATGATACAATACTTTTCGTCCTGCCACTTCCTGCCCTGTGAAATTTTCAGGATTCTGAGCAATGATTGTTACATCATAATTACTACAAAGCTGATCATACAGTTGTATGGGAGTGGGGGAAAAGGCAAGATGAGGACCATCAAAAAGTATTAGAATCTTTTTCATATTAGGCCTTAATCATCATATCAGCCAACTGGAAAATATTAACAATAGGTTTCCATCCTGTTTGCATTATTAAACCGGGATTACTCACTAATATCTCATATTCCGGAATAAACTTTTCATCCAGCTCAATATAGTCTTGCCATTCCAGATTCAATATACCGAAACAATATTCAACCCACTGCTGTATGGAATAAGCGACCCCACTTCCAATAACAGCTTCAAAGATCTTTTCCTGGTTTATCATTTCCCATGTTGCAGCGACTATATCTCCCGCAAAATTGAACTCCTTTTTTACCTCAATATTTCCAAGCACTAGTTTCTCCTTGCGTCCGCCAGCTATACTTTGGGCGGCATGCACAATTTTTTGATTTACGTGTTTTTCTGAACGTAAAGGGCTGTCATGGTTAAAAAAATATCCAATATATATTTTCATAGAAAAAGTCTCCCGATAATACCTGGCTGCAAAAGTCGATTGAATCCTTGCTACAGCATAACCACTTGATGGAAAAAAGGGTGTCCCCTCGTCA
>JANYAL010000203.1 GCA_025361325.1 Bacteroidota bacterium | reverse complement strand
CATCAATGGGTCCTTTCCGGAAAACTCATCGATCATCTCCCGCATACCTTTGGCATTGGCCTCATAATCTTTCTTTAGCAGTTCCGTCTTTTTTAGGCGCCGTTCAATGGCATTGAGTAATTCAATATCAGTGAAGGGTTTGGTGATATAATCATCTGCTCCCATTTCCATCCCTTTCCGGAAATCACTCCGTTCGGTTTTTGCGGTTAAAAAGATAAAGGGTATTCCGGTGAGTTCGGGATTCTTGTTGATGAGGTGCAGCACACCATACCCGTCCAGTACAGGCATCATGATGTCGCAAACGATCAGGTCGGGCACTTCCTGCAAGGCCATTTCCACACCTATCTTACCGTTGCCTGCCGTACGCACTTTATAACCCGCCAGCTCAAGGATCTCGGCAGTATTCTCCCTTATCTCATCGTTGTCTTCTATGAGTAGTAAATGCTTCATAGTGCTTAAAGTTAGAACCTGTTAGGGGTCAACCAGAAGTAAAATTAATGATAAATTCTGTTCCTTTCTCCAGTTCACTGGTGTATTCGATCTGCCCGTTCATCAGTTCAATGTATTTGCTTACAATGTGCAGTCCCAGCCCTGTTCCTTGTATATTGGTGGCATTGGCACCCCGGAAGAATCTTTCGAAAAGGTGTTCCTGGTCCTTTTCAGGGATGCCCATACCGTTGTCCCTGATGGAAAGCCGGATGGCCCCCTTATCTGCAACGCTTTGAACAATAATCACTCCGTTCTCACGCGAGAATTTGATGGCATTGGACAGGAGGTTGATAATGATATTGCGCAACAGGGAGGGATCCAGGGAAATGATCTCGTTCCCCGTGTGCTCATAGTATATTTTTTGCCCAGCCCTGGCTATTGCCTGCATTTCCGTGCACACACTGGTAATGAGTTCCCGGATGTTGAACGGTATGATGTTTGTCATGATCTTGCCATCCTCGATCTTACCGATGGATAAAAACTCGTTGAGGATATCGGTAAGGTTGTTCACCGAGGATTTGATGCGGTGTATGTGTTTATCCCTTTTATCCTGCTGGTCGCTGTCTGTGTATTTTGCCACCAGTGATGCCGAAGACAGAATGGTGCTGAGGGGGGTGCGGAATTCATGCGAGGCCATCGAAACAAAGCGGCTCTTCAGGTCGCTGAGCTCCTTTTCCTTGTTCAGGGCCTTAGCGAGTTCATCCCGGGACCGCTCCAGCTCCGACAGGGTATCCTGCAATTGCCGCGTACGGAGCTCTACCTTTTCCTCCAGTTCATTGTTCAGTTCCTCGATTTTTTTATTGACTGATGCCAGTTCCTCCCGTTGCTGTATAACCGAATCCTCGATCTCCTTTCTTTTCGTGATGTCTATGACGAAAGCCATGGCGAATACTCCCTTATCAGTTATGTAATTGCTGAGACTAATCTCTACCGGTATCTCGGTGCCGTCTTTTTTTATGCCATACAGGTCTTTGCCGATCCCCATGGGCCGGGGATGCGGATTGTTATAGTATTGTTTGCGGTGATTGCTGTGATGGCCGTGGAAGCGACCGGGGATTAGCACTTCAACTTTTTTGCCTGTAAGTTCATCCGTAAAGTCATACCCGAACTGCTTCAGTAAGAAATTATTGGCTATTTGGATATCGCCCTTTTCGTCTATTACCAGTATGCCAATAGAAGCAAACTGGAATAAGGCCTCGAATTTTTCACTTCCTTCTACATGCGTATCCTCTTTAATAATTTCTGCCTGTTTGGAGGGGTTGAGCATATAATTTAAATATACAACATTATGCATAGACATTCAGAACCAAGCCTGAAATTTGGGGTTGCTTATGCCAAGGATAACATGAATTCTACCACGATCCCTTCAAAAGCTCATTTCAAAAATGATGAAGAGACCCTGCAAAATAATGGGTCCATTGTTCAAATAAGAGCGGTCTGATTGGCTATAGCAAAGATTCAAAAAGCCAAACAGGCCGCTCCCATGATCATTGGTTATTGATACGGTTCAATCTTTTATGTTTAACGGAACAATCAGTTTAACACTGAAGTTCTTTCCCATATTGAAGAC
>JANYAL010000202.1 GCA_025361325.1 Bacteroidota bacterium | reverse complement strand
AGGGGTAAGGGTATAGCGTCACCATTATTACCTTGTAAGATGCACTAAGTGCATGGTATTGTTTGCCTATGTCCCTTAAAGACCCAGTTGCACGGCGCGCCTACTTTCGTAAGTGGGCAGCGGACAACCGCGAAAAGATGACTGCCTATTACGCAACTTCGTTAGAGCGAGCGACCGCAACCCCTGAGTTGGCAGAGCAGTTCCGTCAAAAGAATAAAGAAAGGCATACTAACTTCAACAAAAGACAAGAAAGATGCCCCGGAGGGTCTATGGGCAAAATGTCCTTCCTGCAAGTACACCTGCACTATAACAGAACTGGGGGAAAACAGTTTCGTTTGCCCCAAGTGCGAATATCATCACCGCATTGGAAGCGAGGAATATTTTGAGATCCTTTTTGATAACAATCAATATACCGAATTATATGAGAACATACGTTCAATGGATTACCTGGGCTTTGTTGACCTTAAGCCATACGGAAAAAGACTTGATGATGCCTATGCCAAGACCGATATTCATGATTCCATCACTGTGGCCCATGGCCACTTGAATGACAATGACCTGGTGGTGGCCTGCATGGATTTTGAATTCATAGGTGGAAGTTTGGGAAGTGTCATGGGTGAAAAGATCTCCAGGGCTTGCGATTATTGTATCAAACACCTGGTACCATTCATGATCATCAACAAAAGTGGTGGCGCCCGTATGATGGAGAGTGCATTCTCCCTGATGCAATTAGCAAAGACCTCCGGAAAATTATCCCAGTTAAGCGATGCAAAGATTCCATATATCTCATTGTGTACCGATCCCACTTTTGGCGGAACCACGGCCTCTTTTGCCATGCTTGGTGATGTTATATGCGCCGAACCAGGTGCCCTCATCGGCTTTGCCGGTCCGAGGGTCATCAAAGAAACCATTAAGAAAGACCTGCCGGAAGGATTTCAGCGCAGTGAATTCCTGCTGGAACACGGTTTTCTCGATTTTATCGTTCATCGCAGTCAACTTAAAGAGCAGATCGGCAAACTACTTGAATTATTCAAAAATTGATCACTTATTGTTAGTAAATTTCAAATGCTGGTATAGATTGCTTCTGCCACGAGCTTCCTGACTGCTTTACTTTTCTTGTAATACCTTTGCAAAAATTCAACCGTTTGGAGATCAGTAACCGTAAAGCCTTTCATGATTATTTTTTTGATGATACCTATATTGCAGGCATTGTTCTTACCGGAACCGAAATAAAATCTTTAAGAGCAGGCAAGGCCAGTTTCAATGACAGTTTTTGTACATTCCATAAAGGAGAACTCTTTATAAGAAGTCTCTATATTGCTGAATATGCTTTTGGAACCTATTCCAACCACCGGCCCCTTCAGGAAAGGAAATTACTCCTTAATAAACGTGAATTACAAAAGTTGGAGACTAAGATCAGTGAAAAAGGTTATTCCATCATTCCATTAAAGTTATTTCTTACAGAAAAGGGGCTTTTTAAAATGGAGATTGGTGTTGGGAAAGGGAAAAAACATTATGATAAAAGAGAAAGCATCAAAGAACGTGAAACAGATCGGGATATTAAAAGGAAATACGGGATATAGACTGTAAACCCCTTGAGTTTGATAAAGCTTAACATTCCGAAAGGCTGAGCGGAACATTCACGGCCAACCCACCATCGGCAGTCTCCTTGTATTTGCTATTCATATCCTGTGCGGTGTCCCACATAGTCTTGATCACGTCATCCAGACTCACTTTGGCATAATCGGGTGAACTTTGCATGGCCAGTTGGCTGGCTGTAATTGCTTTAATGGCACCCATAGTGTTGCGTTCAATACATGGCACCTGCACCAAACCGCCAACAGGATCACAGGTCATACCCAGATGATGTTCCATCGCTATCTCAGCAGCCATGAGCGCTTGCCTTTGAGTACCCCCCATACATTCTGTAAGTGCAGCAGCAGCCATAGCACTGCTTACGCCAATCTCAGCCTGGCACCCCCCCATTGCTGCAGAAATAGTAGACCCTTTTTTGAAAATGCTACCCACTTCTGCAGCGGTCAGCAGAAAATGAATGATATTGTCATTAGTATCACCTTCACAAAAAACATAATAATAAAGTAAAACTGCAGGAATGACCCCGGCTGAACCATTGGTTGGCGCAGTTACCACCCTGCCAAAACCTGCATTTTCTTCATTAACGGCCATGGCAAAGCAGCTTACCCAGTCAAGTATATATTTAAAATCATTTCCCCCACTCTTAACTACAGCTAACCATCCCTTGAAATCATCATATTCATTATGGGTTATAAGTTTCTTATTGAGCACTGCTGCGCGTCGTTTCACGCCCAGGCCGCCGGGTAAAGTACCAGTAGTATGACAGCCCCGGTAAATACATTCTGCCATTACCCTCCAAATGTTCATCATGCCTGCCTTAGTATCCTTTTCACTTCGCCATGCATGTTCATTTTCAAGAACCACTTCACTGATATTCAATCCTGTTTTCATGCACCAATGCAGTAATTCAGCTGCCGTATTGATGGGGAAAGGAAGTGTTATCTTATCCACATTACCTGTTTTATCCTTTTCCTGCACAACAAATCCGCCACCAATTGAGTAATAGGTCTCGGCAATTGTTGATCCGTCATAGAAAGTGACCAGAAAGGACAGGGCATTCGGATGAAATGGCAATGATTCACCAAACAGGAATTCAATATCTTCTGAAGGATTGAAGTCAATCTCATGTTTTCCGGCAAGCATTAATTTCTGCATCTTTTTGATGTCCGACATCTTTGCGTTGATATTGTTCACCTCAAAACTTACAGGGTCTTCACCACTTAAACCGAGTTGAACGGCAATATCCGTTCCATGACCAACGCCTGTCTTTGCCAGTGAACCGTAGAGCAATACCTCAATGTTCCGGACCGTACTGAGTATATCCCTTTGCTGAAGACCTGAAATGAATTTACGGGCAGCCTGCCAGGGTCCAAGTGTATGACTGCTGGAAGGCCCCACCCCTATTTTGAACATATCGAAAACTGAAATGGCTTCGTGGCTCACAGGATAGATTTAGATTGAATTAAACCAAATTATAATCGGGATGAGCGCTTCTATTTACAGCACGTTCAACAACTGAATGTTAAAGATTAGGTATGAATTGGGAGGGATATTACCCGATTGAACGGTGCCATAACCCAAGGTTGGCGGTACATACAAATTGATACTCCCCCCCGCTTTGATCAGGGGTAACCCCTTTTGCCAGGCAATGATTAGCGTACCCAATGCAAATGTGGTTCCCGTCAGGTTCTCATCAAATTTAAAGTTAGAAGGCAGCAGATAACCCGAATATTTAATGTAAATACTTGTACATACGTTTGCAATGCCGCCTGTACCCCGATTGGTGATCTCATAAAAGAACCCACTGGGATCCTGAATAGCGGCGGGATGATTGGCTGTTATCCAGGCCTGCAAGGTCGCGATCTCACTAGCGGGCGCCGTTACGGTAGAATTGGTATAAGGGCAGCCGCCAGTTGATGTCGTCTTACTGCAGGAAAGCATCAATACAGCCGTAACAGAAATAAAAAACAAATTCTTGATCATGGTAAATTATAATTTAGTTTTTATAAAATGATTATGATGTTCCTCCTGTTGGCTGCTGTTCCTCAGATCTTGACTTAAGTTCATGATAAATCTGTTCATTCGTTTCCCATTTATGATACATCCTGAAATAAGAAAAAAATACAATACAAAAAAATACAGCAATAAGCACAGTAATGAATGTTCCCGGGGCAGTATTTGAAATTTTAGTATACCACGCAGGTGAAAACAGATAGATCACTATCACCGACATAACTATCGGGAGGCTGAATAACATAGCAACGGGCAGTCCGGAAAGCAATTTACCCGACACAGAATCTAACTTTCCCCGTTCCGACTCCCATCGCTGAATAAAGTCCTCTTCTTGTTCCGTTAACATGCTGCAAAACTAAGGTAAATCAACAACTACTTTGTCATGTAACGAATAACTTGTAGGTTTGTTGAGATAACACAAGGAATGAAAATAGAACAACTGCTGGTTCAGCATTTTTATCAATCCAGGGAGGTCACATTACAGGGAATAGGCACATTCAGATTGTCTCCCGATATTTCCATACCACAGGAAAATGATAAAGAGATCCTAATGCCAGAAAACGCAATTTCGTTTGTTTACGATCCCAAAACAAAAGAGGACAATGCGCTGATTGATTTTATTGTTCAACAAACCCGTAAAATAAAACCACTGGCATCGGCAGATCTGGATTCCTATGTAGTGCTGGGAAAGCAATTCCTCAATATCGGCAAGCCTTTTGAGATCGAAGGTATCGGTATACTTGAAAAGAATCAACAGGGCGAATATGAATTCAACCAGGGATACTTTTCCAATATAAAAAAAGAAGCTGCTCAGACTGCCCTGAAAGAAAAAGAGGATGATGAGGATATCTCCTTTGCAGCTACCAGGAATCGACCATCTGCTGTCAATAAAAATCTGGTGATAACCGTTGTCATCCTTGCTGTTGCACTGGTTTCAGGGATCGCATGGTATTTTCTGCATCAAAAAAATGGAAGTGAAAGTATCTCAAAA
>JANYAL010000193.1 GCA_025361325.1 Bacteroidota bacterium | reverse complement strand
GGTTATACGCCCCTTCAAGCATGTATACTGGGAACTTATATTCATGGATTGGCCGGTGACCTTGCAGCAGAGGAATTTTCACAGGAAGCGTTGTTCGCGTCAGATTTGTCAAATAAAATAGGTCACGCATTTAAAATGTTAAACTGCTGACCTTCATTTATTGATCAAATATGAATAAATTTCAGTATTTTACTCCATAAAAGCCAATTCTTTTAAAAGTTTAGGAGCATTTCTATTTGTTTTACGCTACATAAGATTAAATTTGCAAATCAAGAATTTACTTAACCTGCACAACAACCTTTATTTCTGAATGAGCAAAATAAATGTTCCGGACTTTGTACTGGGAGAGAAATTAACTACTGAACAACTCGACTTCTTTAAGATAAACGGGGTTATTCTTTTCAGGAATTTTATTTCACAAGATATGGTATCGCTTTTCATCAGTGAAGTGAATCGTATTGAACAGGAATGGCTTGAAAAAGGGATAGAGAAGATCAACGGAATCCCTTTAAAATTCGGGATGGACGAACATGACCATAAAATGATCCAGCGCTTCTGTTTCCTCTCTCAATACAGTGAACCCTTGCATGAATTCCTGCAAGATCCTCGTCTTAAAGCACTTACAGGGTTTTTATACCCTTTTGAAGGCCGGATCGCTGAAACTGAAAAGGATGGCCTGATACTGAACAGTTATATACGCACTCCCAAGAGCAAGTTTACCCAAATGGGATGGCATACAGACAGTCCAAGGGATATTTTCATGGGACAAAAGATCATGCCTATGCTGAATGTGGGCATACACCTGGATAGCTGCAATTATGAGAACGGGGGACTGAGGGTACTGCCTGGCACCCATAAACAGGGTATTTTAAAATTGTTATTCCGGAAAAAATATTTTGTAGATAATACCCCAGACCCCAACGAAATCGGATTTGATATCGGAGCTGGCGACCTCAGTGTTCATGACGGCCGTATCTGGCACCGGGCCCAGCAATCCAATAAAATGGGTAATGAAAGTCGCCGCAGGGTCATGTATGTTCCTGTGGTAACTGGTAAATACAGGCCCAAAACCAAGAATAGCAAGACCCCTTTCTATCATCGCCTGGCCAGTAAGATTCAAAATTAAACCCTGTTTCATGTATTATGCCCTGATCACCGGCGCCAGCAAGGGTATTGGAAAGTCCATTGCCATAGAATTGGCAAAAAGAAAGATACCTGTTCTGCTGCTTGCCCGGTCTGGCGTTTTATTAGAACAATTGGCTGCTGAAATACGGGATCAGTATGGTGTTAAAGCAGATTACCTGGTCATGGATCTTTCAGAACCTGATACGGATGAAAAAATTCTGAAATGGTGCCAGGCCAATCAGTATACCGTGAACATACTTGTCAATAATGCCGGTTATGGCCTTACGGGACCGTTCTACGAGTATAGTAAAAAAGACAATGCTTCCCTTTTACAGGTCAATATCATTTCACTCGTACAGTTATGCCAGGCTTTTCTGCCCATGCTTAAAACCTGTGAAAAAGCCTATATACTAAATATTGCCAGCTCTTCTGCTTACCAGTCCGTACCCATGCTCAATCTGTACTCCTCCTCAAAATCATTTGTCCTGCACTTCACCCGTTCATTGTCGCATGAATTAAAAGGCAGTTCCGTCTCAGTTACTGCCGTAAGCCCCGGGCCTACTGATACAGATTTCCCGAACAGGGCAAACATGAACGAAAAAACAAAAAAGACTGCCAGTAAGTTTCATGCCAGCCCTCAATCTGTGGCCGCTATTGCCGTAAATGCCATGTTTGCGGGTAAACGGGAAGTGATAACCGGATTCATTAATAAATTCCAGGCATTCATGGTTTGGCTGCTCCCAAAAACTTTTGTTGAAAGAATAGCAGCAGGAATTTATAAATAAGCAAGGAGGAAGTATCGGATCATTTCTTCTTTTTATACAAAGGGTATTTCTTCAGCCACTCAAATCTTATTTCCTTGTCTTCCTTAACCAACCGGATAAAATTCTCCAGTTCCTTTTTTGCTGATGCGTTTGTGAACATCCAGTCGTGACAGAGCAGAACCACATGACCGGGAACAAATGATTCTTCATCATAAAAGGCCCGTTTCAACTGGTGGAACAGACTGTCGGGTGACTGAACAGGCCGGTTAAGCGAATCTGCCTCCCATTCCAAATCCCACCCGATCACCTGGTATCCTTTTCGTTTTAACAGGTTGGCTGAAGAACTCCCGCTAAAGCCATCATCAAATCGTTTACCGGCAATACGCCACATATTCCTGGCGGGCATACGGCAAATGGTGTTATTAAAATGGAGCGAATCCTGGTTGCGTTCCATATCATGCAAAACGATCTTTGGATGGGCATAATAAAAATTATAATCCTCATTGGCATGCGTGTAACTGTGGTTATCGAATTCAAACCATTTATTCTTCCGGAGTTTCTTTAAATAGTCGGTGAACAATTCATCCTGGTACACATGCGAACCCACCAGAAATAGATCCGCAGGAACTTTTTCCTCCCGGAAAACGCTGTCAATATAGGGCGTACCCTCCAGCGGCCCGTCGTCAATGGTAAAATATAAAGTATAGGTATGTACAGTGTCCCGTACTGCTTTAACAGGCAGGGATTGAATATCTGTTGCATGGCCATACTTACCCTGCCAGTTCCCGGCACCAATTAAAAATATTAACAAACCTGAGTAGAACTTTTTCATAAATACTCCGACTGAAGATTCATTTTAAGGTTTAATGTGCAGGTATAAAAATAATGGAAATTGGCATCCCCACGGAGGGACGGCATTAACACTCTGTATAATGTGTAACTTTACAGTATGGAGATCAGCGGCCATTTCAATACCTTCAGCCCTTCCCCCATAATAATGGAAAAACTGGCCAGGGAGGGCAACTACAAAACTTTCGGGGAAGGAGAGGTCATCCAGCAGGATAACACGCAAATAAGGGCCATACCCATTGTTATAAACGGCAGCATAAAAGTAATCAGAACCGATGCCGATGGCAGGGAGATCCTGTTGTACTATATCACCGCCGGTGAAAGCTGCATCATGTCCCTGCTGGCGGGAATACATCACGAGACCAGCCTCATCAAAGCCATTGCGGAAGAAGAATCAGAGATACTCTTTGTTCCGGTGAACAAGGTGATGACGATGATCCGGGAGCAGCCCGGTTTGCTTGATTATGTATTCCGCCTCTATCACAAACGCTTTGAAGAACTGCTGGATGTGGTCAATGAAGTGGCCTTTAAAAAAATGGATGAACGATTGCTCAACCTGCTTCGGAAGAAAACAGAACTCTCTAACAACAACACGCTGACCATCACCCATGAACAACTGGCCACAGAACTCGGTACGGCCCGGGTTGTGGTATCCCGCCTTCTCAAACAGCTGGAAGATGAAGCGGTCGTAAAACTGGGCCGAAATAAGATCTCCCTTATGTAACAAATGTAACCGTACACTAATTTTCCTTTGTGCAATTTTGCAACTGAACATCATCATCACGCAAAAATTTAAATCATGAAAAAGAATATGGGAATCTTTGACCGCATCGCACGTATCGCCGTGGCTATTGTAATTGGGGTTTTGTATTTTACACATGTCATCAACGGTACCGTAGCCATCATCGGTCTGGTATTGGCGGGTATATTCATCCTAACCAGCTTCGTCAGCTTCTGCCCCCTGTACCTGCCCTTCGGCATTAATACCAACAAAAAGAAAGACTGATATGACCTTTCTGCGTAAATACAAGCTAACCCTCATCGGTATTCTGGCAGGGGCCATAGCAGGCTATGCCTATTACTTTTATGTGGGATGCAGCACCGGCACCTGTGCCATCACCTCCAGGCCCCTGAACAGTACTTTGTACGGCAGCCTTATGGGAGGATTATTCTTCAACCTCTTTCAAAAAGAAAAATCAAAAAAAATATGATCGCACTGATTAAACGTTTATTTCAAAGCGGGCCCAGGACCGACCTGGGCCTGTTGATCCGAAACGGTGCCACCATCCTGGATGTTCGCACACCTGAAGAATTCAGAAGCGGACACCTCAAAGGTGCGGTTAATATTCCTTTGCTACAATTGAGAAGCAATATGAATAAGATCAAAAAGGACAGACCCGTCATTACCTGCTGTGCCTCGGGCATGCGGAGTTCTTCCGCAAAGAATATCTTACAGGCAAATGGTTTTTCCAGCGTGCATAATGGTGGAGCCTGGACCAACTTAAGGGGGGCCATTAAATGAACATCATCAAACAAACCCTTTTCTATAATTGGAACCTCATGCGGTTGATACGCCTGGCACTGGGGATCATACTGGTTGTACAGGCATACCAGGTGCATGATATCTTTCCCGGGCTCATTGGTGCTTTGCTGTTATTCCAGGCACTCAGCAATACCGGCTGCTGCGGGGTGGGCAACTGTATAGTGCCACCGGTTAAAAGAGATATAGTACATACAGATAATACCCTATTCGAAGAAATTAAAGATAAAAAATCATGAACGAAGCACATTATTATGAGGTTGATGTAAAGTGGGATGCCAACCGCAAAGGAACCATTACATCCCCTGTATTGAACACCCCGGTAGAAGTGGCTACCCCACCCCAGTTCCCGCATGGCATGGAAAACATCTGGTCGCCCGAACACCTGCTGGTGGCTGCGGTGAACAGCTGCCTGATGACGACCTTCCTGGCCATTGCAGAGAATTCCAGGCTGGAGTATATTTCTTTTCATTCCAATGCCAAAGGCAAACTGGAGATCGTAGAAGGAAAATACATGATCAGTGAGATCACCCTTGCACCCAGGCTGGAGATACACAATGAAGCCGATCGGGATAGAGCGTTTCGCATTCTCCAAAAATCAGAAGCCGCCTGCCTGATCTCCAATTCGGTAAGGTCTAAGATCATCTTTCAGCCTGAAGTGGCATTGCCCGTGATGGCCCATTAAATAAATACAGGCTAAATGAATTGAACTGTTTGAATATTTACTTACACTCATCTGATCATTAACTGTTGTTAATTATCATTAAATCGTCTGTACAACCTTATCTCCATACTATCTTTTCCTTATCCCCTGGAGCCAAATCCCATATGAGAACCTGGTGTAGTCATAGGGAAAGGATAAGCAAGAGATAAGGAAAAACCAAAAAAATACCCTTTAGCCACACCCTCTTAACCTTTTTAACCTTTATAATTTCCCTGACCCTCCTAAATCCGATTATCCTTCATCCCATACAAAGTTCCCACCCCCAAATCCCTTTTTTCGCACCATTTAACCTATTTTTGCCGTCCAAAATTCAGCATAATCACTACTTATGGACAATTTGATTTACGTTATTCCGGCGATGGGCATTGTAGGCCTGCTTTACACTTTTATAAAATTTGCATGGGTATCCAGGCAGGAAGCCGGTAACGAGCGCATGAAAGAGATCAGCACCTATATCTCCGAAGGTGCGATGGCTTTTTTAAAGGCAGAATATAAGATCCTCGCCTATTTCGTGATCACCGGCGCCCTCTTACTGGGTGTGATGGGTTTCAGCAATCCGAACAGCCACTGGAGTATTGCCCTCGCTTTCGTGGCTGGTGCCTTCTTCAGTGCCACCGCCGGTTTTATAGGTATGAAAGTAGCTACCAGGGCTAATGTACGTACTGCCCATGCAGCCCGCACAAGCCTCGCAAAGGCCCTGAATGTTTCATTTACAGGTGGCAGTGTAATGGGACTTGGTGTGGCTGGTTTAGCCGTAATAGGCCTGGGGGGGCTTTTCATCATATTGAAAATGGTCTTTGCACCGCATGCAGCAGTGGATAGTGTGGAAATGGAGCGTACCATTGAGATCCTGACAGGATTCAGTCTGGGTGCAGAATCCATTGCCCTTTTTGCCCGTGTTGGCGGTGGCATATATACTAAAGCAGCCGACGTTGGTGCCGATCTGGTGGGTAAAGTGGAAGCCGGTATCCCGGAAGA